>VHCZ01000083.1 GCA_016871535.1 Verrucomicrobiota bacterium | reverse complement strand
GGCGCAACCCGAAGGGCGGCAGTTCTTTTTCGCCAGACTTCGTTGCTTGCTCCTTACAGATCCACTTCGGGATATGCTCGTCGCTCGCGCCTCGTCTGGCCGAAAAATCCCTTGCCGCGAACGTGAGCGTATTTATGAAATGGACCACTAAGGTGGGGCGAGGCTCCAGAGCCACTGCCATCGAAGAAAAGCTCCGCAGCAGCGTCGTCCCACGGTCTGATCAGTAACTGCGGGGATACTTACTGCTTGGTTCGCGGGATGGACGACAAAGCTCGTAGCGCAGAGTTGCACTCTGCCGTATCGCAGAATTGAATTCTGTGGCGCGCCTCCCAGTCCGAGCACGCTGGGGCTTGCCGGCGCCCTGCCGATTGGAAATCGGCATACCGCAGATTGAAAATCTGCGCTACGGTTCTCCGGTCGATCTGTCGTCAATCCCACGGTCTGCACAGTACCACATTTCATCTTCCGTTATCCCGAAGCACTGTTTAGCGTCTCTCGCCAGGTCGAGAAATTTAGGGAATCGATGGAATCGAACGTGCAGATGAGATGTCCTCCTGGGAAAAGTAAAGGCCACGAAGTGACCCCGGACAAGGTTGTCTTCCTTGCGGCGAAACGAATCCGCGGGACGGTCCGGAGATCTTGCAGTTCGCGTGAGATGCGTTTGACAACGGCGCTGCTTTTGACCGGGATGCTCGCGATGGCGCCGCGCGCCGCAGACCAGTTTGCTCTGACCAAGATCAAATCGTTCTGTGCGGAAGACCAGCTTGGTTCGACCCCTTTCGCCCGGCTGCTCCAGGGCAGCGATGGGGCTCTGTACGGGACGACGTTGCTCGGCGGCGGCGCGCTGGAAGGGACCGTGTTCAAGCTCAACCGCGATGGCAGCAGCTACCGTGTGCTGCATCGATTCGCCGGGCAGAGCGGCGATGGCGCCGCTCCCTACGCCGATCTGATCGAAGCCAGCGATGGCCTGCTTTACGGCACCACTCACCTCGGAGGCAGCACCAACCTGGGAACCCTCTTCAAGCTGCACCGAGACGGCACCGGGTACACGGTGCTGCGGAGCTTTGGCGCCGTCAGCGGGGATGCGGCGAATCCGTATGCCGGCCTGACTGAGGGCAGCGATGGCGTACTCTACGGGACTTCTCATCTTGGCGGGGCGGCGAATCTTGGAACCGTTTTCAAGCTGAGCAAAGATGGAACTGCCTATGCCGTCCTGCACAGTTTCACGAGCGTGGGAGCCGATGGCGTGCAACCTTCCAGCCGGGTGATCGAGGGAAGCGACGGTGTGTGGTACGGGACCACCTACTTCGGGGGGGGAGCCAATCAAGGGACCATTTTCCGGCTGAACAAGGATGGCACCAATTATCGCGTGATCCGCAGTTTGAACGCGGCCGCCAGGGACGGGACTCATCCGTACGGGGCGTTGCTCGAAGGCAGCGATGGGGCGCTCTATGGCACTTCGTCTGTGAGTGGAAGCACAAACGCAGGGGCGATCTTTAAGTTGAACAAGGATGGGAGCGCTTATCGGGTGCTGCACGACTTCACCAACTCCGCCAAGGAAGGTGCGCAACTTTACGGCAGCCTGATTTGGGGATCGGACGGCAATCTTTACGGCGCCACCGCCTTTGGAGGCAAAGCCGATCAAGGCGCGGTTTTCAGATTGAACAAGGACGGCAGTGGCTTCGGCGTGATTTACCATCTGTCGGGAGGAGCAGGTGGTGCGTCCCCTTACGGTGGAATCATTGAGGGCAGCGATGGCGCGCTTTACGGCGCGGCGAATGCCGGTGGCCGCGTTGGTCGAGGCGGCGTTTTCAAATTGGCCAAGGACGGCTCAGGGTACGGGTTGTTGCATCATTTTACCGATGGCGAAGGCTCGCTCAAGCCGTACTCCAAACTGCTGGTCGGGCGGGACGGCTCTCTTTTCGGGACCTCGTGGGGCGGCGGCAGCGCAGATCTCGGAACGCTCTTTAAACTGAACAAAGACGGGAGTGGTTACAGCCTGTTGCACGTCTTCACGGGTCGCGATGGAGATGGCGCCTATCCTTACGCTGGACTGATCGCAGCAAGCGACGGCGCGCTTTATGGAACCACGGTGCGCGGCGGGAACACAAATCAGGGAACCGTTTTCAAACTCAATATGGAGGGCGGAGGCTTTCGCGTAATTCACAGCTTCACCGCCCTGGCCGGTGATGGCTCGCAGCCGTACGGAGCGCTCGTGGAGGTCAGCCCCGGCGTGCTCTGCGGCACGACCGTTTTTGGTGGCGAGGGAAAGCAAGGCATTGTTTTCAGAATGACCTCGGACGGCACGGGGTACACCGTGCTCCGAGCTTTCAGCGGCGCCGGAGGAGACGGCGCCAATCCTTACGGAAACCTGTTCAAAGGCAGCGATGGCGCGCTCTATGGCACGACCGCTTATGGCGGAAGTCTGAACTTTGGAACGGTCTTCCGGATCAATAGCGACGGCAGCAATTATCGAGTGCTGCGCAGTTTCACGAGCGCCGGGGGCGATGGGAGATATCCCTTTGCGCCGGCCATCGAAGCCAGCGACGGGGCGCTCTACGGAATGACGGTTTACGGCGGCACGAACGACTTGGGGACGATTTACAGATTGAACAAAGACGGCACGGGCTACCGCGCGCTTTGGAGTTTCACCGACCGCGCGCAACCGGCCTCGAATGCGAGTCTGATCGAAGGGCCGGACGGCGCGCTCTATGGCACAACGAGTAACGGTGGCCGTGCCAACGCAGGGACGATTTTCAGGTTCGACCGGAGCCGCGGCACTTGCGGCGTGCTCTACGACTTCCTCGGAACCGAGGACGGATTGAACCCGTATGCCGGCCTGGTGAAAGGCAGCGACGGGGCGTTCTACGGCCCGACACTCAATGGCGGGTTCACCTGTGGCACGATCTACAAATTCGCGCCCGCGATTTCGCTTTCGGCGTCCGGGAGCGGTGAATGGACCGTGACCGGCCCGGCTGGATTCCAGGTGGCGATTCAAGTGCGGGAGGATCTCGGTTCTCCGGCGTCGTGGCAGTTTCTTGCGAAAGTAACGCTTTCCACGAGCCCGTTGAAACTTCCGATCTCTTTCCTCGGGGCAAAAGCGCAGCGGTTTTACCGAGCCGAATTGGTGCCTTGAGGGGTGCGATTAAACAAGCGTTGGGTAAGGCTTCTCCGGATTAATGTTCAGATCCCGAATCGCCTTATGCACGGCGTGCTTGTCCAAGGCGCCTTTCTCCGCCAGGGCGTTGAGCGTGGCCACCACGGTGAGTTCGGCATCCACCTCGAAGAAGCGCCGGAGATTCGCTCGCGTGTCGCTCCGGCCAAAGCCATCGGTGCCGAGCGTGGTCAAGCCACCGGGAATCCACGGCGCGATTTGGTCCGGAACAATCTTCAGGTTGTCTGAGACCGCGACAAACACTCCCTGCTGTCCTTCGAGCAGCGCCTGGATGTGAGGCTTTCGCGGCGGTTCGGTCGGATGAAGCATATTCCAGCGACGGCAACTCAGTGCATCGTTGCGGAGCAACTTGTAGTTCGTCGCGCTCCAGACGTCGGCGGATACCTCGTAGCGTTCGGCGAGGATTTCCTGTGCGCGGAGTGCCTCGTTGATGATGGGGCCGCTGCCGAAGAGGTGCGCTTTGTGTTTTCGATTCACGGGGCCCGCCTTGAACTTGTAGAGGCCCTTCAAGATTCCGTCCTGCACGCCTTCCGGCATGGGCGGCATGAGGTAGTTTTCGTTGTAAAGCGCAAGGTAATAGAAAATCTCTTCGCCTTGCTGATACATCCGGCGGATGCCGTCGGCGATGATTACGGCGACCTCGTACGCGAAGGCTGGATCGTAAGTCAGCAAGGTCGGAATCGTACTCGCCAGCAAGAGGCTGTGGCCATCTTGATGCTGCAAGCCCTCGCCGTTGAGCGAGGTCCGGCCCGAGGTCGCTCCGAGCAAAAAACCTTTGGCTTTGATGTCGCCCGCCAGCCACATCAAATCCCCCACACGCTGGAAACCGAACATCGAGTAATAAATGTAAAACGGAATCATGTTCACGCCGTGCGTCGCGTAAGCGGTGCCGGCGGCGATGAACGAAGACATCGAACCGGCTTCGGTGATCCCTTCTTCCAAAATCTGTCCGTCTTTCGTTTCGTGATAGTAAAGAAGAGACTTCCTATCCACCGGTTCGTAAAGCTGTCCCTGGTGCGCGTAAATCCCGATCTCGCGGAACAGCGCGTCCAGCCCGAACGTGCGCGCCTCATCCGGGATGATCGGAACGATGTGTTTACCGATCTTCTTATGCCGGAGCAAAACGCTCAAAAGCCGGACGAAGGCCATGGTGGTCGATACCGAGAACTTTCCCGATCCTTTGGCGAATTCGGCGTAGTCTTCGGCATTGGGCGGGTCCAGCGGTGGAGCCGTGACCTGGCGTTTCGGGAGACAACCCCCCAATTGCTTGCGGCGCTCCAGCAGATACTGTGTCTCCGGACTTTCGAGCGGTGGACGATAAAACGGCGTCTCGACCACTTCCTCGTCGCTGATCGGAATTCCAAAGCGCGCCCGGAATTCGCGAAGCTCTTTCTCGTTTAGCTTTTTCTGCTGGTGCGTGATGTTGCGGCCTTCGCCGGCTTCGCCCAGGCCATAGCCCTTGATCGTTTTGGCGAGAATGACCGTCGGCGAACCGGTGTGTTCGACGGCCGCCTTGTACGCCGCATAAACTTTTTTGGTGTCGTGACCGCCCCGGAGCAACTTCTGAATTTGATTGTCGGTCAAATGATTCACCAGCTTCAGCAACTCCGGATATTTGCCAAAGAAATGCTTCCGCGTATAACTGCCCGGCTCCACGGAATACTTCTGGTAATCCCCATCAACCGCTTCCTCCATTCGTTTCAGCAAGAGGCCGGAGTGATCGGCGGCGATCAGCGGATCCCAATCCGAGCCCCAAATCACTTTGATCACGTTCCAGCCTGCGCCCCGGAACAGGGCCTCGAGTTCCTGAATGATCTTCCCGTTGCCGCGCACGGGACCGTCGAGGCGCTGGAGGTTGCAGTTGATGACCCAGATCAGGTTGTCGAGGTTCTCGCGCGACCCCAGCGTCAGGGAGCCGAGCGTTTCGGGCTCGTCGGTTTCGCCGTCGCCGACGAAGCACCAGACTTTCGGTTCCTGGCGTTTCAAGAATCCGCGCGCTTTCAGGTAACGATTGAACCTCGCCTGGTAGATGGAGAGGATCGGCCCCAGGCCCATCGAGACGGTCGGGAACTGCCAGAAATCCGGCATCAGATACGGGTGTGGGTAAGAGGAAAGCCCGCCGCCGGGGGCGAGTTCCTGGCGGAAATTGTGCAGGTGCGGTTCGTCCAAACGGCGTTCGAGAAACGCGCGCGCGTAAATCCCCGGCGAAGAGTGGCCCTGAAAATAGACAATGTCGCCCGGATGAGCCTCGCTCGCGCCGCGGAAGAAATGGTTGAACGCAATCTCGTAAAGCGTCGCGCAGGAGGCGTAGGTCGAAATATGCCCGCCCAGCCCACTGTGCTTGCGGTTCGCGTTCACGACCATCGCCATCGCGTTCCAGCGAATGTAGCTCTTGATCTTGCGCTCGACTTGCCAGTCGCCCGGAAAGGGCGCCTCCCGCTCGGCCGGGATCGTATTGAGGTAAGGCGTGCTGACCGTGGCCGGAAGTGCCACCCCGGATCGTCGAAGGCGGTCGATGAGATTACCCAGGAAGAGGGAGGCTTGCTCCGAATTCTGTTGCTTGAGGGTGAATTCAAGCAAGTTCTCCACCGATTCGATCCATTTCCCGGTGTCCTCGCCCAGGAGATCAATGGCCGGCGGGGCGGGGACAGCCTGGCCAGCGTGCGCGGGCGGGATTTTCGGATTCTGTCTGAGTGAAGATTTCACTTTGTGCTTCCCAATCTTAGCATTCAATCTTCTACGTCAGGCTGGCCGGAGGCGCGAGTCGCAATTTGGCATCCCCGCGCGGAAATCTCTCGCGGGCAGGCTGCCCGCGCTCCTGCCGCGAGATTTTGGATCCGTAATGGCCGTCATAAAGGCGCAAGAAACTACACAAGAAGCGGTCGAGCACAATGAAATACCTGGACCTTTCGTTCCCCACGCCCGCACTCAATGTGGCATGCGACGAGGCGCTGCTGGACTGGTCAGAGGAAGGCGGCGATTGCGAGATTCTCCGAGTCTGGGAGCCGAACCAGCACTTCGTCGTCTTGGGCTATGCCAACCAAGCCAGCCTGGAAGTCAAACGGGACCGGTGCCGGGAAATGCACATCCCGATCCTGCGCCGGTGCAGCGGCGGCGGCACGGTGCTGC
This sequence comes from Verrucomicrobiota bacterium, assembly GCA_016871535.1. NCBI lineage: Bacteria > Pseudomonadati > Verrucomicrobiota > Verrucomicrobiota bacterium. Next base: position 16,059 of record VHCZ01000083.1, on the reverse strand, counting down.
AAGGTCCAGGCTGCCTGAACTACACCCTGATCTTGCGCGTGGATGCATCAAGACCCGTGTCCACGATTGCCGAAGCCAATGCCCACATCATGGGCGCCCATCAACGCGCGCTCGCTTCGCTCCTGAACAAGGAAGTCGCGATAGAAGGGCACACGGATCTGGCGATCGGCGGACGGAAGTTCTCCGGGAACGCGCAAAGGCGAAAGCGGCGATTCCTGCTCTTCCACGGTTCGTTTCTTCTGGATTTCGACCTCAGCCTGATCGAACACGCGCTCCTCCTGCCGTCGAAGCAGCCGGTGTATCGCCGGAACCGCTCGCACCTTGAATTCCTGATGAACTTGAAACTCCCGGCTGACGCGATCAAGAGAGCGCTCAGGAGCGCTTGGTCCGCGAACGAGACCCTGGATCGAACTCCCACCGCCTTGATTGAGCAAATGGCGAAAGAGAAGTACTCCCAAGTGGAATGGACGTTTCGATTCCCATGACCGGGGCGGGCTGGAGTCTGCTGCTGCGAGTGCGCTCGGCCACGGCCAGCGGAATACTCTGTCCCAAGCCTTGCTGCAGATCGGCGAGATCAGTAAGGTTCGTCAGTCTCCCAGCGTGCTGTTTGCATTCGCCAGAAATGAATGCTTTCAACGTGAACCCGGGCTATGACGCCCATTCTTTTGGCCTGAGTATGGAAGGCGGGGTGGCGCAGAAAGCGCTGGATGAATTCTGCGGCTTCCCGTCTCCTCACGTCCAGCCACACCAGGCAATAGTTGGAGTGAATCCAATCCCGACGATAGAAATTGCGGTCCAAACTGAAGAACGTCGGATTCGGCAGCCGGTGAAGGTAGGGAATTAGATTTTCGTCCTTGGTGCCGGACGGTGCGATGTTCACGCCGATCACACGGAAGCGAATTCGGCGCTCACGCAGCGATTGCCGTTGCCCGGCGGGCAGGTTTTCGTCGAGCACCAACATTAAACCCCCTGAACGGTTCATGTTTGACCACCAGATCGGCGATCGAGATCGCCTCTGCGATGGCGTCCTCCTTAACCTTGCCGTCCCATTCCCGTTCAATTTCTGCCCAGGTCAGGCCTTCTTCGAGTTGTTCGAGGACAATCCAGACCATGATCCGCGTCCCCTTGAAGGTTGGTTGTCCATGACAGATTTCGGGGTCGGCCACGATCTGCTTGCCGAGTTCCACGCGCTTGGCCGGCTGTCTTGGTAGCCTTTTCATACGCTGGTGGCAGGATGCGCCTGGCCAACGGCGATTGCAAGACGCGGCTTCGGGCATTGTCCCCGCCCAACACGCGAGCGGCGCTAAATCGATAGTATGCAGTCGGAAGCCTTGAGGCGTCACCTTTATTGGGCAGCTTCAAGAAGAGGTATCGTGTCCGTTCCCCTGACAGAAAATACAAAGCTCCGCGGGAGCGTCGCCCCACCGTTCTGGAAAGTCCCTTTGGAGTTACGTGAGGATTTCGAAAGGATCCTCTTGCGGATCAGATTTCATTGTAATATCATACAGATACTAGAGTGAACCTATAACCGACTTCAAGGGTGTCCTATGAAAACCGAACAAGTTGTTTCCAACCAAGAGCGTGAAGTCCATGTCGCCAGCGGCTGGCTCATGCTTCCCATCAATATCCTCCTTCTGCTCGGCAGCCTGACCGCGATCATTGGCGCAATCGTCATGGGTGCACGATCCGGCTCGCCACCCAATTGGTGGTTACTGATTGGAGGCGTCCTCACGCTGGGTTCGAGCATCATCATGATGGTGGGCTTCTTCACGCTTCAACCTAATGAGGCGCGTGTGCTGGTCCTCTTCGGGGCTTACAAGGGGACCGTGCGGGTGAGCGGATTTCATTGGGGAAATCCCTTCTACTCGAATGGAGCCAGCGGCGGTGGCCGACGGGCCGCAGCCGCCTCCAGCGAAGGCAAGGCGAGTTCGGGGTCGGCGGCGGGAGCGCACGAGGCGGCGCACCGGCGGAGAAACACCATTTCGCTGCGCACCCGGAACTTTAATAGCGAGAAACTCAAAGTGAACGACAAACGCGGCAATCCCATCGAGATCGCGGCCGTCGTCGTCTGGAGAGTGAACGACACGGCCCAGGCGATGTTCGACGTGGACGATTACCAGAACTACGTCACGGTTCAGAGCGAATCGGCGCTGCGTCACGTCGCCAGTTGCTACGCTTACGATCACGGCGAGGACAACGAAATCACGCTGCGCAGCAATGTGGATGAGATTTCGCAGGCGTTGCGAGTCGAATTGCAAGAGCGGCTGGCGAAGGCCGGAGTGGTGGTGGAAGAGGCGAGGCTGACCCATCTCGCGTATTCTCCGGAGATCGCTCAGGCGATGTTGCGCCGCCAGCAAGCCGAAGCGGTGATTGCGGCGCGGCAGAAAATCGTCCACGGCGCGGTCAGTATGGTGGATATGGCTTTGAAGGAACTGGCGGACAAAGACGTGGTTCAACTCGACGACGAACGGAAGGCCTCCATGGTGAGCAATCTCATGGTGGTGCTTTGCGGCGACTCCGAAGTCCACCCGGTCGTCAACACAGGCACGCTCTACAACTGATCCTGCCGCATGGCGGAAAGAAAAAGCTTCTTGATTCGGATCGATCCGGCGCTCTGGGCGGAGTTGGAAGCTTGGGCGCAGCAGGAGTTGCGGAGCGTCAACGGCCAGATCGAGTACCTTCTGCGCGACGCCGTGCTGCGCCGAAAGCGCAGCTCCAGCGTGCAAACCGAACCTCAGAATGCATCGCTCGAGTCCACTAAGCCGATCATTCAGTAATTGGTGGGGCGACGCTCGGAGCCTTGCTTTGCGCTTGGATGGGATCTGAAGCGTCGGAGATGGCGGCTCGGCGGGGCCTCACCACACAGATTGAGTGAGCAAGTCTTGGTGCCCCCTCAGTTAACGACGGTGGAGCGACGCTCCTGGGAGCTTTTCTTCGATGGCATTCGCTCGGCAGGAGCCTCGCCCCACCTTACTGCTTGGTCCGCGGGATGGACGACAAAGCTCGTAGCGCAGAGTGGCACTCTGCCGTATCGCAGAATGTATTCTGCGGGGCGTCTCCCAGTCCGAGCACGCTGGGACTTGCCGGCGCCCTGCCGATTGGAAATCGGCGATACCGCAGATTGAAAATCTGCGCTACGGTTCTCCGGTCGATCTGTCGTCAATCCCACGGTCTGCACAGTAACGATTTAACGTTGTAACGATTTGGTTGCGGCGCCAAGGACTGCTGGCTTGAGGCGAATTCGTCTTTGACATAGCCCCCCCCGGTTGGCAAGGTTTCGCCTCAATTTAGAAGTTCATGGGCGGGGAAGCCGCGTCCGGCTGGTGCTGCCCTATCACAATTCACTTCGCTCTATATGGCAGATCTAGTCGGAAACTTGTTGGTTGCGCAGTCGGGTGGCCCTACGGCCGTCATTAACGCCAGCGCAGCCGGAGTCATCCAGGAAGCCGGGAGGTATCCGGATTTGATTGAGGAGATTTACGGGGGACTCAACGGCATTCTTGGCATCCTCAATGAAGAATTGATCGATATCCAGGAGGAGAAGCGCGTCGTCATCGAAGGGTTGAAGCACACGCCTGCGGCGGCGCTTGGCACGTGCCGCTACAAAATTGACTTCAAGAAAAAAGCCGAACAGGCGGCCAAGGACATGGACCGGCTGTTTCAGGTTCTCCAGGCGCACAACATCCGGTATTTTTTCTACATCGGCGGCAACGATTCCCAGGACACGGCTCACAAAATTCACGAACAAGCCGTCCAGCGCGCCTACGAACTTCGCGTCATCGGCGTGCCCAAGACCATCGATAACGATCTCCCGCACACGGATCATTGTCCGGGTTATGGTTCGGCGATCAAATACAACGCGACGACGGTGATGGAGATCGCGGCCGACGCGGCCAGCATGGCTTCAGACAGCGGCGTGTGTTGCCTGATCGAAGTCATGGGCCGCGCTGCGGGGTGGATTGCGGCCGGCACGGTGCTGGCCAAGCGCAGCTCTGGCGATGCGCCTCACATCATTTTGTTGCCGGAGATTCCTTTTGATGAAAGCGGGTTTCTCGCGAAGGTCCAGGAGACACTGGCTGCGAATAAATACTGCATTGTGGTCGTGGGGGAGGGACTTCGCAACGCGGCGGGCAAAGAACTGGCCGCCGACGAGCGGACGCTGGATGCTTTTGGGCACGCGGTCCTTTCCGGGGCCGCCGAACGCGTGGCCGAAATCGTGTCCTCGAAGCTCAAAGTCAAAACTCGAACCGTCAAACTTGGCTATGCCCAGCGCGCCGCCGCCCATTGTGCCAGTGAAACCGATGTGCTGGAAGCGGTCGCGTGCGGCGCGGCAGCCGTGCGGGCAGCCATCGACGGCCAGAGCGGCCTCATGGTGAAGCTCGTCCGTCACCAAAACAGCCCCTACCGCTGGACTACCGGGTTTCAGGAATTGAAGGAGATTGCCAACGTCGAGCGCTTGGTGCCGCGAGAGTGGATCAGCGCCGATGGGTTCCTGCCCAACGAAACGTTCATCGAATACGCGCGCCCCTTGATCGACGGCGAGCTTCATTTGCCCATGGACGGCGGCCTTCCCAAATTCGTCACGCTCCAGAAGAGTCCGGTGGAGAAGAAACTCTCGCCGCGGGCGTAGTCGCAGATGGGTAGCGCGGGCTGCCAGCCCGCCCATTAGCCCGATTCTTCAAACATGCTCGTAAGGCGCCGGCGGCTTATCTTTGCGCTGCGCGGACGAGCAGAATCGGGATCGTGCTCCGGTGCCGGACTTCCGAGATGGTGCTTCCGAAGATCAAATCTCCCAGGAGCCGGTGTCCGTGCATGGTCATGGCGATCAGATCGCATTGCTCGCGTTCGGCGCATTTCAGGATTTCGGAAGGCGGATCGCCCAGCGCCAGGTGCGCGGAAGCTTTCAAGCCGGCGGCCCGCAGGTCCGCGGCCATCCTTTCCAGGTAATTCCGGTCTGCCTTCATCTCCTCCGATTCCGCGAGCTTGAGTTGATCGAAATTTCGCGCGACCCAGCCATCCGCCACGTGCACCAGCAACAGTTGCGCATCGAAGCGGTCCGCCAATTCCTTGACGTGCGGCAGGAGACTTTGATCCGCCGGGCTATTCTCAAGGGCGACGAGGATCTTTCGGTACATGGGATCAACTGAACAGTGTCGAAAACCAGCCGATCACTCCCAGAAAGTCGAGCAGGAATTTGACGTTGAGCAAGGCGATCAATCCCGCCGTCACCCACGCCAGAACCTTGACCCAAAGCGGATTGACGAATTCACGCATTTTGACGCGGTCGCTCGTGAACAGCACCAGCGGGATCACCGCGAAGGACAATTGAAGGCTCAGGATGACCTGGCTCAGAACCAGCAGCCTGGCCGTGCCGCTTTCGCCATAAAGCGCCGTGCAGATCACCGCCGGGACGATCGCAATCAAGCGCGTGATCAAACGCCGCAGCCAGGGACGCAAGCGAATATTCAGGAACCCTTCCATGACGATTTGCCCGGCGAGCGTGCCGGTCAAAGTCGAATTCTGCCCCGAAGCCAGCAAAGCCAGCGCAAACAGGACGCTCGCCACCGGCACACCGAGCGCGGGACTGAGCAGTTTGAAGGCGTCCTGAATCTCGGCCACGTCGTGCTGGCCACGGGTGTGGAAGGTCGCGGCGGACACGATCAGGATCGCCGCGTTGATGAAGAGCGCGAACATCAAGGCGACCGTCGAGTCGAGCGTGGCGAACTTGATCGCCTCCGCTTTGCCGTCGCTATTCTGCTCGTACTTCCGGGTCTGGACGATGGAAGAGTGCAGATAGAGATTGTGCGGCATGACGGTCGCTCCCAGGATTCCGATGGCTACATAGAGCATTTCGGTCTTCCGGACGATCTCGGCCCTGGGAATGAATCCGGTCAAGACTCCAGCGATGTCTGGTTTCGAGAAAATTATTTCGGCGAGGAAACACCCCCCGATGGTCAGGATCAAAGTGATGACGAGCGCTTCGAGATACCGGAATCCTTTGTTCTGAAGATACATCACCGCCAACACGTCCAGCGCAGTGATGCAAACGCCCCAGACCAGCGGAATCTTGAACAGCAGATTCAGAGCGATGGCCGATCCGATGACCTCCGCCAGGTCGCAGGCGCAGATCGCCACTTCGCAAAGCAACCAGAGCGTCATCGCCGTAGGCTTCGAGTAATGGTCCCGGCATGCCTGCGCGAGGTCGCGGCCCGTCACAATGCCCAGCTTCGCGCACAGCGACTGCAGGAGAATCGCCATCAGGTTGGAAATCAGAATGACGCTCAACAGCGTGTAGCCGAATTGCGAGCCTCCCGCGAGGTCCGTGGCCCAGTTGCCGGGGTCCATGTATCCGACGGCGACCAGGTAGCCGGGACCTGAAAATGCCAGCATCTTGCGCCAAAAGCTGAGTTCCTTGGGAACCGGGATCGTCCGATAAACCTCCCGCAAGCTGGGGGCACCGCTCTCTCGGCGCCATCCGTCTGTTTCGGATCCAGCCTTATCCTCTGCGTTCATCGTTTGTTTTTCCCCGGCCGCTCCCTGGTCTGGAATGCAGAGCAGCCTTCCCACCGCTTAACCTTTACATGCTACTTCAGATGCCGGCGGATGTGGATGCCGATTTGTTCGATCCCGAGGACAACCAGCATCGTCGCCAGCACCATCGTGGCGACGCTCTGATAATCGAAAGCCCGCCGATAATTCTCAATCCAGAGTCCCAGTCCCGCCACGCCGACCAGGCCGAGCACCGCCGAGTCGCGGATGTTCATGTCCACTCGAAACAGGATCAGAGACAGAATCTGCGGCGCCACTTGCGGCCAGATGGCGAAGCGCACCTTCTGAAACCAGTTCGCGCCGGCGCTATCCATGGCCTCCCAAACACCGGGCTCCAGGTTCTCGCATTCTTCGGCAAACAACTTCCCCAGCATCCCGACCGAGTGAATCGCGATCGCCAGCACACCCGGGAAAGCGCCCAACCCCACTGCGCCCACGAACAACAGAGCCAGCACAATCACCGGAATCGAACGCAAGATCGCCAGCGCCATTTTGACTGAGTGATGCACCCAGTGCGGCGTGAGGTTCTCGGCCGCCAGGAATCCCAGGAACAGCGCCGCGACCGCGCCGAGGGCCGTGCCCAGGAAAGAGATTTGCAGTGTGATGGCGATGGTTTCGCCCGCCAGCCGCAAGGGCGGCAGAAACGGACGGGCCTGAGTCTCGGTCCAGCTCAGGTCCGGCGGCAGCATTCGATCCAGAAACTCCAGAATCTGCGGACCAGATTCCGACAGCGCCACCACGCTCATGCCGGTGCCGTTCCAGGACCAAACCAAAAGCGCCAGGACCGCGGCTGCAAGGCTCGTGTTAATCCAAAGCCACTTAACTCGCCCGGGCCTTGGCGGTGGCAGAGTTGATGGGGATAAGGTCGTCTCCACGGTAAAGTTCCTCCAGATTCGCGTCGGTCAGCGCGGCCGGAGAATCGTCCAGAACCACGCGCCCCTGACGCAGGCCGATGATCCGGCTGGCATAACGCCGCGCCAGATGAGGTTGATGCAAACTCATCACGAGCGTTGCCTCGTGATGCTGTTGAACCGCGCCGATCAAGTCCAGCACGTCCTCGGCCCAGGCGGGGTCCAGGCTTGAGACCGGTTCGTCCGCCAGGATGATGGACGGCTGTTGCGCGACGGCGCGGGCGACCGCGACGCGTTGTTTTTCTCCGCCGCTGAGTGTGTCAGCGCGTTGATGGACCTGGTTTTGCAGGCCCACTTCGCAAATGGCGGCCCAGGCGGTTCGGAGATCTTCCGGCTTGAAGAAGCCGAGCAGGGAGCGCCAGCGGCTCGTCAGCCCCAGGCGTCCACAAAGGACGTTTTGCAGAACCGTCAAGCGCGGTGCCAGGTGAAATTGCTGATAGATCAAAGCGATGCGGCGGTTGATGGCACGGCGTTCTTCGGGACGGACCGTCAGAAGGTTCGAGCCCATGACTTCGAGTTTCCCCTGGGCCGGACGAAGATACCCCTTGATGCTGCGCAAAAGCGTGCTCTTGCCAGCGCCGCTCGGACCGATCACCGCGACCCGCTCGCCTCGCTCGATCTCCAATCGGTCGATAGACAGAACCGGCGTGCCGCGCTGAAAACGGACCTGGACGTATTCGATGCGGATCATGCGATCCCCGTCGGGTGAGGGTTCTTCGGCAATTTCGGAATCCAGGCGCAAAATCCGAATGACGAAATCCGAATGTCGAAAGAATTCCGAAGTCCGAAATCCGAAGCCAACGCAGATACAAATCGCGGTCGCAACAGGAGCGCGGTCTTGAGTTGCTCGTTCCTCGCAACCCTGGGCTGGAGGACGCAATCCCCTTGGGATTGGCGAAAGCCATGCACAGAGGTACAGGCCTTGAGGCCGCTTCCGTGTCGAGCGTATTGTGCCGAAACGATGATCCAGCAGCGTCTCAACGCGGAAGCGGCGTAAACGCCGCGTTCCGGCCTGTTTGCCTCCAGACTAGCTCTTCGGCTCGGCTCCGTGCTGCTGCGCCGGGATTTGGGATTCGGCAATCGGGTTTCTCTCGTCATGCGGAATTGGGAATTCGGATTTTGTCGGAGCGCTTCAACACCGGAGGCGGAGCACCTCTTCAAGGCGCGCGCGCTCCAAACAACTCGGGCTTCTTCACAAAACCGTAGCGCGCCGCGATTTTGGCCACTTCCGCAAAGTCCGACAGTTTGGCCTCGGCGAAGCCTTGCACGCCGTAAAGCTTGTTCAGAATGATCTTGTCGTTCGGGTCCGAAATCTCCAGCGCCAGCAGCGCGCGCTTCACGCGGTCCGCGACGGATTTGTCCAGGCCTTTGCGAGCCATCACGAGATGCGACGGGCTTTCGATCGAAGTCGCGATCGATTTTACCTGATCGCGCTCTTCAAGGCGCAACAGTTGGTCGGCGTACTGACTGACGCCGGCTGCATCCACGAACCGGTTGGCGACCGAACGCATGGCCTGTTCGTCGCCGCCGGCAAAATAGACTTGCTTGAAGAATTCGCCTTCCACGCGCTTGCCGGTGAGCATTCTGGCCTGGACGAAAATCTCGCGCGGCAACAAGTGTCCCGACATGTCGATCTGGTCGGCAAAGGCAATGTTCTTTCCTTTCAAATCCGCCAGGGTGTTGATGCCGCTGTCGCGCCGCACCCAAATGCACGAGTGATAAGTGGGCTTGCCGTAGCCATAGACTTCCAGCAACAAGGGCAGGGCGCCGATTTGCTCGTGCGCCATCATGAAGGCCAGGGGATCGACGAACGCCAGATCCGCTTTGCCGCCGCGCATCGCTTCAATGGAGGATCCGTAATCCAGCGTGACGGAGCTTTGGATAGGTACGCCCACGAACTGGCCGAGGTATCGAACCACGGCCTCACTGTCTTTGACGACGGTCTGCGGGTTGGCGTAGGAGATGAAAGCGATCCGCAGCGGTTCCGCTTTGGCGTTCAACGGAACTTTCTCGGGATAGGGGTGCTTGCGGGCGCCGCCCTGTGGTTGTTCTTGAGCGAAGGTCGAAAATTGAAGCATGAGAAGGCCGCAGGCCAAGATCGCCAAAATCGCTTGGCGATGCGCTCGCAAGCGCAGAGTGCCTAGTCTATAGCGCAGACGCCGCAAACTGGTAGCGCAGATTTCCAATCTGCCGTATCGCAGGTTTTCAACCTGCTGGGTCTCCAGCCAATCAAGAGGCGCTCTGCCCTGTCGGGCGCTCTGCCGATTGGAAATCGGCGATACAGCAGATTGCAAATCTGCGCTGCGGTTGTGCGGGCGGCCCGCACACGATGCGACGGCTTGAGCAACGCTCTCGCCGGCTTTCGATTCTCGGGATTCTCGGTGGCTATTCATTTGCTGCGTCAAATTTGATTATGTTGTTGCGGGCGAAGCGCTACTTCAACCGATCCACATTTGCCTGGTACAACGTGCGGTAGGCTTCGACTTTATTCCGGACCGAGGCGCGATCGCCCGCCAGGCTCGCGGCGTAGGCTTCGTCCAGGATTCCGGCCAATTGGTCCATGACCGGTCTTGAGGCCGGGTCTTGCAGTTCCCATTTGTGATTCCGGATTTCGAGGGCGACGGTTTGGAAAGTCGCGTTCATGAGTTCCGGTTTGTTTTTCTCGTCCAGGAATTCGAAAGCGGACAGGAAGAAACTGAACTCCTCCATCTCGGCATCCAAATAGTACGGAGTGCCTTCGTAAGCTTCAACGCCGTCGCCGACCGTTTCCACGTAAGCGGTCAAATCATCCAACTCACCGGAACTGAGGCCGAGTTCGTAGGTCTTGTCGAACCATTCATTGACCGCCTGCAGGGTCGGCAGACTGCCATCATGGAAGTAAGGCGGCGTGTATTTGGCGCTCAGCAGGGTGGGGGTATCCAGGGCTCGGTCGCGCGAGCCGGCTTCGTAGCCTTTGACGCTTCCGATGTCATGGCGGCGGTGATCCAGGAAGTTGGCCGAAGGGATATGGCACGTCGCGCAGCTCCTGCCGTTCATTTGCGGAAACGTTCGGTGGAAAATCTTTTCGCCGCGCCGGGCCGCCTCTGGCGCGCTCTCATTCAGACGGCCGTCTTTGGTCAAGGCGGGATTCGACAGGAACTCGAATTCGTTCATGTACGCAATCATGCCATCCAACAGCATGGGGGCTGGCTCCGGCCCGTTGAATTCGTTGACAATCACGTTGCGCACAAATTCCCGCAGAGAAGCGAATCGTCCGTTTCGGCCGTACGGCGCCGTGAAACGGATCCCGCGCAAATCCGGCGTATCCAGCGGATCAAAGTGACCGTTGTTGGCGTGTGGCGCGAAGTAACTGTTGGAAACATCCATCCCTCCGGGGCGAGCGGACAGACCGGGAACGAACAAGTTCGGGTTGGTGATGCTCTTGTTGTGGCACGTGTTGCAGGACATTCCCAGCGACCGCATCGGCTCCCCGTAAATATATGCGCTGTCAAACGCCATATCACCGAGCGCGATGAGCGCGGTCTCGGATTCATCCACGCCGCGGGCTGTCATATTCAGAATCTGGCGGGGCCGCGGAATCTGTTTGTTCACATTGCTTCCGGGCGGGAGCTTGATCGGCAGGGCGGCTTTCGGGTTGAAAGTCGAGCTCTTCAATGGCCACGGGGCCAGCTTTCGGCCAACCGGAACGCTGAAATCCTCCCCGTAATTGGCGTCAAGGTATTGCAGGATTTCCCGCGCTTCGCTGCGAAAAGACGCCGGGTCTGGTTGAATCGCGCCCACACCGAGCAATCCCGGATTGCCAATGGCGCTGGCCAGCTTGAGCCAGCATTGGCCCAGGCGATGCCCGGCCGTTGGATCGCTCGCCAGAATCACGTCTTCGACAGCACCGAATGCGCCCTGCGCTTGATGGACGTGGTCAAGCGCGGCAGTCCGCTCTGCGATCCGTCTTTCGGCTTCCTGCAAATGGGCCCGGACGATGGGCGGGACCGCTTTGGTCAACAGGCCCAGCACGCGGGAAGCCGCTTCCTGCCGAGGCATCGGTTCGATGCGGGCGATTTCGTTCGGCACGAGCGTGGCCCTGGAAATCACGGTTTCAATTTCCTTGGCGAGCTTCTCCGCCGCGAAAGGATCGAAGCTCCGCCAATAATTCGCCAGATCCAGGCTGTCGGATCGTGCGATATCCCATTTCACAGGATTGAGGTTCAAAACAAAACTCGCGCGTCGATAAGCCTCGGCGACCGGATGCAACTTCTCCGGTGGAATGATGTGCGCGCGCGCCGCGGGGGGTGCAAATGCCGCAAACAAGAGCAAGCTCAGGAGCCGGAGCCCCAGCAGGTTGAAAACCTGCGATACGGCAGATTGAAAATCTGCGCTACGGCGCAGTGGGCGTTCCCCATTCAATTCCGCGGTGCGTAGAGTCGAGTTCATAGGTTGGACCATAGTGAGCTACTATTTTTGCTTCCGAAGGAATCCATGTTCGAAGGAAAGGTACAGGAAGACGCCAAAATCCGGCGCGGATGACGTAAGTCCAATCGGGACCCCCAATCCAATAACCAATTGGGAATCGTTGGCCAAATCGAATGCGCGGCGGATTCCCGGGGCGAGGATCGCCTCGAATTCACGCTCCAGGCCGCCGCTCGCGCCTGGTCCTTCGTTCCAAAGTCCGATCCATTCCAGCATGAAGTGCAGATTCCGCGTGGGCGCGTAGATCGCGCTTGCGCCCACATTGTAGTGTAAGAGGTCGTTTCCTGGACTCGGACCTGCATCCGGCAGATAGGTTAGCCCGGCGTTGGCGTGAGCAAACCAGCTATCGCCCACGGCAGTGCTGAAGGGGAGGTTCCATTGGTATCCTACCGTATCCTCCCCAAGGCCGTCGTCGTTGTTGCCGGTCGGGAGAACGAGGCTGAACCGCGGCGCGAACGCGCGCAGGGTGTCTTCGCTGAAATAGGCCTGGTAGCGGTAGTTGAGAAGAACGTCCCCAAATCCATTGTCCGATTGGCCGGCCGTTTCAGCGAAGTAGTAAGGCACCGTGTAACTGAACTGGTGAGTCTGACTGAACACCGGCCATTCTTGCGTAAAGACCAGCGCCAGGCTCTTGTCGTCCGGTCCGGGGAGACGGTCCACGCCATAAATGCCGTTGAAGATATGCTGCACCACTCCAGTCTCCTGATTGTAGGCTTCCTCGACGAAGAAAGAGTTGTCCATGATTCCCCCTACATTGCCGTCGGACGCCAATTTTCGAGGTGTGCCTGGAGGATCAAGCTTGAGCGGAGTTTGGGCCTTGACCACCTTGAGAAGGTCCGTGGAATGAACCGAAGCGGCGTTCAGGTTTAGTTGGAGAGCGGCTGCGGCCGCAACCAGACTGAGAATGGTGCAGTATTTCATGATCTGATTTGAACTCTAGCGAGGTCGTATTTACGCGGGATGATACTTAGTGTCAACTATAAAAGTTAGATTAAACTATCTTTGTTTTTCGCCTCAAAGAAATCGCCTCCTTCGTCGATTTGATCGACCTGCTTGAACGCATCCTTTACGCTGCTTGTGTGCGACCGACGGACATCCAACAGATTGGAGCCGAACTGGCCATCAAGTGGGAAGATGGCTCGGAGAGCTTCGTTTCTCTCGAAAACCTCCGACGTCATTGTCCTTGCGCCGGGTGCAAAGGAGAAATGGACGTGATGGGGAACGTTTATAAAATGCCGGAAAAGCCGTTGTCGCCCGCAGCCTTCCAGTTACGCCAGATCGTTCGCGTCGGGAGTTACGCCATTCAGCCCGTGTGGGCCGACGGACATTCATCGGGCATTTTCTCCTTCGATTATCTCAGGAAGGTCACGGCGTGACGCGAAATCCACCGGATTTCCTCACTGTCGCTTCCCATGAAACCGGTAGGGACGCGTTCCACGGCGTCCCTGGAATTTGTTTCGCTCGATGGATCAAGAAAGTCTGGGACGGAGTGGAATCCGTCCCTACCTGGTTCACGGGGCGGGTGCATGGTAATCAGACCAAGGACGCTTCCCATGAACCAGACGGTAGGGCGAGCCTGTCCCCAGGGAGCCGAGTCGGACGTGTTCCAGTCACGTCGAGCGGCTCGCCGGGACGGACTCGCCCTACCATCCGCGGGATTACGGCTTGCCGCCGAAGCTGACGTAATCGTCGAGATCCAGGAGATCGAACCAGGTCGCAATGTCCGTTCGCTTCGGGGCGACGGAGGCGTGGATGTCATTGAAAAACTTCCGAGATTCCGGATCAGTCGGCACGCGTTGTTCCTGGAGAGCGGACCAAGCGGCGATGTCGGCGGGGGAAGGCTTGGTTTTTGAATTGGCGTTGATCCAATCGAGAATCTCGCTGTCGGATTTTCCCGCCGCGAGCTGCGCTTTCAGGGCTTCAGCATCAGCACCGGCAAACTGGAGGAATCGCTGGTCGAGCGGGCAGGCGAACTTGTATTCCCCGTTCTTGCCCGCAATGGCGGCTCGGCCCTTATCCAGCATCCGCGGCAGGATGGCATAGCCACCCAGCCGAACACGCGCGCTTCGAGGAGGTTGCTTTGTAAGGTCAGGATTATTCAAGGGCATAAAGATGGATGGGGCGGAACGGAGTTGGTTTTCAGAAGAAACTAATCTGGAGATCCGGCCACGCGGCTGGCTGGCGCAGCCGATTCGTCAGAAGCGGTTGTCGCAAGACCCAGATCCGAACTCGATCCCGAGGGCGCATCATCTGCGACGGGCGCTCCGGCACCTGGACGTGGATCCGGGGTCGTCGTCGGGTCAGGGTTTGCCACTGCTTCTTTTGGCAACTCCGCAGTGGGCGGGGAAGTGGCCGGGCCCGTGTCTTCATGGGCATGCGGGGCGGGTGTGGCTGGAGCCTCACCGGCTGGCAACGGAGCGTTCGCGGGTTCAGGTCTGGGAGGACGCGGGAGTGGTTTCTTGGCCGTCTCCAATACGCCGCTCGAAAACTCAATCACATGGCCCTGGTGAATGAGCCAGTGCAAATCGCTGACCACGCCTGCGGCCTCCGGGCTGGGCGGAGCGGTCTCAGTCTGAGCCGCGCCTTCCTTCTTCTCACCTGAAGTCATCGGAGCGCTCGGAGCGAGTGATTCGAGAAGTTTTCGCCGCGTGCAGTTTGGCGTGGCATTGATTAGCTCGACGATGCGTTTGATGCCGTCGGAAACCGGAGTTGCTTCCAAATCCAGGTAATGCGGTCGCGCCACGGCGACGTGCGTGACCGTCTTGTTCACCTTGAAGAACTGGAGGCCATGCGTCGCGAATTGCTGGCTCAGAACGTTCACGACTTTGAGGGGAAAGCGAATCTGTTCATCCAACGCCCGGCGGACCGCGCTTTGGAGAGAGCGGTCTGGCAAACCGAGCGCGGCGTGGCCTGGAAGGGTGTGCGCTTCCACCGGCTTGATGACGATGGGAAGGTGCAATTCGCGGAAGTGCTTTTCCACGTCGTCCAGGTTCGCCAGTTTGGTGGCTTCGGGAACGTTGAGGCAAACGTATTCAGTCTTCCAGCTTTGCTCTTCGATCCATTTCTTCACCACGGCCTCGTCGCGGACGATTTTGATTCGGGATTTGAAGGTGTCGAACGGAACGTGCGCGAACCGCTCCCCGTGCAATCGGCGGAGTTTGTTTTGATAATCGTGATAATTCGGCGGCCCCAGAATGGTTCCGCTCATGCCGCACTGGGCCACGAACGTGTACGTGCCCTTCGGCGGATCCGTCGCCACGCGTTCCGCCTGATAAAACGTTGCGAAATGCTTGGTCAGCACGTGATCGACCGCGTCCCTTTCTGACAGCCAGAGCGTTTCGTCCAACCCGCAAACAAAGAGCGGCTGGACGACCTTGCCTTCCGAGTCCTTCACCACATTGAAGCGCGCCTGGTAACGGTCGGGCCGTTTCAGGACCAGCGCGGCCACCCCAAACAACGGATACGCGCGGCCGGTCAAGTGGATTTGTTTGGCCAACGATTCGACGCCTTTTTCCTCCGGAATGATATTGATGCTCACCTCGACGCGCCGGGCAAACCGTTCCTTCCTTTCGTCGGGCCGGGGTGGACCTCCGGGCCTGGGCGGACGTTTCTCGAATTTGCGCTCCCCCGGCCGCTCCGGGCGGTCCTTCCGAAAATCCCCGCGGCCGGGGCGGCGTTCGCCGCGCTGGAAACGAGAAGGCCGCCGGGAAGACGGGTCTGCGTCGCGCCCTTCATACCGGGCGTACCTGTTTTCCTCGGGAGGCCGCTGCGCCCACGCGGGCAGCAATTGCAAATCGAGATCCAACTCGATCTTCCCTGACCCTGACTCGGACGGTGTGCTCATGCAAAATCAAAGGCCGCGCGCCACGCTGCGCCGGCCAAAAGTTACGTTCAAAGGATGAAGCCGGTAGCCGCAGAATGCAAGCATGCCGTTGGTCCAGCGATCCCTTGAACATCCCGAGATTCCGGGTGAAGGTACGGCGCGTTGTTCCAAACTGCTCAAACTTGGTTGAGCGCAAGCGGGACCAATTTTCCCCGCCCAATGGATCATGCGGCTGGGAGTCCATTGCAGATATTTTTGATGCGATTTGGGGCGATGCTCCTCGATCGTGGTGAACTGGCCGGGAGCAAAACT
>VHCZ01000082.1 GCA_016871535.1 Verrucomicrobiota bacterium | reverse complement strand
CGGGGCGGGGCGGCGCCTGGCCGGCTGCGGCGTTGCTCGTCGGTCACAGCCCCAAAACGGGGATGCTCCCTCCTCGCGCCTTGCATCCGGCCAGGCGGCGCTCCCGCCAAAACCGGAAGTTATTTTTGCACAGAGTTAGGTGGCGCGAGGCCCAGGCCGATGCTCTCGAGGAAAAGCTCGGCAGGATGGCTCGCCGTCCCGCCGTCCTTCTGCAATTTCTGTTGTTATTGGGGAAGTGATCCTTAAACTCCCGCTCGCATGTTGACGGCGTTACGATTGATTTTTTCGCCTTTTCGCGCCTGGGAGAAGATTTCGCTCGCGCGCAAACGGGCCGTTTGGATTCTGGGCGTGTATCTGCTCCCGACGCTGGCGGTATCGGTGGCGGCTGAAGGCTATTCCTTGGCTCGATGGGGCGAGAATCGCAGCGGATTGGATTTCATGGTGAAGGTGTCGGGCAGCACGGCCACGCGATATGCGCTGGCTCAATTCCTCCTGCTCTTCGGGAGCATTGTCATTGGGGCGAAATGCCTGCAGTGGGTCGCGCACAGCTTCCAGGTCAGCTCGGATTTCAGTCAATGCTTCAGTCTCATGGCTTACGGCTTCAGCCCGATTCTGCTCGCGCGCTTTCTGGATGCCGCGCCTGGAATGAATACCTGGGCCTGCTGGGCTCTGGGCGCCTTGCTTGCGTCTTCAGTTCTGTATCACGGCGTCGCTCTGGTCTTGCGGCCCGAACAGACCAAAGGCTTCGGCATCTACATGGTGAGCGTCATCATTGTGGTGCTCTCCAGTTTGTTCTCCCATTTCATGGCCTTGACCGTTTTGCACGGGAAAACCTGGTATTGAGTTTCACCAGAGCCCTCTTCACAACCCACGCCGCGTTCTCGAGCGCGGATTGTGCCGTTGCGTAATCGACCCCGGTCAGTTCCTGAACGATCCGCGTGGCGCGATCGCGGAGCTTCACGTTTGCCGGATTCAAATCCACCATCAGATTGCCCTCAACTTTGCCTGACCGCACCATCGACAGCGTCGTCAGAATATTTAGAACCAGCTTCGTCGCCGTGCCCGCTTTGAGCCGCGTGGACCCGGTCAAAATCTCCGGGCCGGTGTTCGGAGCGATAACCAGGTTCGGTTTGTCGGAGCGCGGAATCTTCAAGTTGGGATTGAACGTCAGCAAAACAGTCGTGGCGCGCCGCCGCTTCGCTTCGCGCAACGCCCCCCACACAAACGGGGTCCGCCCACTGGCGGCAATGCCGACGACGACATCCCGATTTCCAATATGGCGAAAGCGAATGGCACGTGCGCCCGCCTCGGCGTCGTCTTCAGCGCCTTCCACGCTGGCCCACAGGGCCGGTTGCCCGCCGGCGATGATGCCCTGCACCTGCTCCGGAGAAGCCCGGAATGTCGGCGGACACTCGCTGGCATCCAGCACGCCGAGCCGCCCGCTCGTCCCGGCTCCAACATAGAACAAGCGTCCGTCCTTCTGCAGAGCGCGGACGATCCAACGGATCGCTCGTTCGATCTTCCGCCGTTCGGCGAAGACTGCTCCCGGAACTTTCGCCTCTTCACGGAGCAACAAGCCCATGGCTTTCGCAAGGGGAAGCCGGCTCAGGTTCTTGGAGCGCGGGTTCCGTTGCTCTGTTGGGGGAAGCGAAGAAAAAACCGGCGAAGAAGAAAACGGAGCCGGTGCTTCTTCGGTTCTGGCTTCGGAGGGGCGCGGCTTGCTCTCCTTCACGCCGATCAAAGCTGGCGTTGCCAGTCTGAACTGAGACCGCGCCAGATGGATCGCGCCCCAGACGCTCTCGCGGGGCAGCGGAATCGCGCGTCCTCTTGGCCAAAGTTTGCGCAGGAGCCGGCGCACCAACCCGGCGAAACGCGGCTGTCTCAAAAGAACGCTTCCCGTAAAGACGAACTCGACCGGCGTGCCGTGCCGAACCAAACGCCTCGCACAGGTCGCCGCATCTTGGGCCAGGCTGTAGGCCGCGCCTTCCAGAATGTCCCGGGCGATCTTGTCGCCGTCCTTCCAGGCGGCGAAAACTTCGATGGCCAGCGCGGCGATATTCTTTTTGTCCGCGTTCTGCGCCCAGCCGATCAATTCTTCCGGTTCATTGAGCTGAGTTGCGCGAAGAATTCTCTGGCCCAGGCGCGGCCAGATTCCATCGCGGTCGAAATAATAGACCACGGCCTTTAACGCCCGCAGGCCGATTTCGTAGCCGCTCCCTTTGTCACCCAGCAAGTGCCCCCAGCCGCCGATTTTCGCGGTTTCGCCGCGGGCGTTTCGGCCGTAACAGCACGAACCCGTTCCACTGAGAACGACCACCCGAGTCCGAGCCTGGCCTTCGGACAAAGATTCGGCCGCGCACAAAGCCGTTTCCAGATCGTGAACCGCCGCGCAGACCGCGTTCGGCCACACGAGGCGGGCCGCGTGCAGAATCCGCCGCGCGTCCTGGGCATGCCGCGTCCCCGCCATGCCGATGCCAATTGCGGCCGGGCGCGCGAACTGAGCCTGCAGAGTCCGCAAATGATCGACAAGCTGGGCGTTCGTCAGAAGTCTGAGATTGGCTGGTCCGGATTCAATTCGTTTCAGCAAATTGCCGGCAGCATCCGTTTGGATGGCCACCGTGCGCGTGCCGCCGGCATCGATGCCCAGAAACAAAGGGCGCAGCGGCGGTGGGGAAACGTTCGTCATCGCGCGCGAGTATCCGGAGGGGCGAAATTCTTTCCAAGGCTTTTTGGGATATTTGGGAAGGCTTGGTTTCTGGCGATCTTTGCGGTAATTGTGATTCTGTGACAACCATCGAGAAAACAATTCTGGATGCGCTGATCGAGCTAGAGAACACGGTGCGAAGCCTGCCGACGGCAAAGCCCAAACCCAGTTTGCTCCCGATCTTCAGCCAGATCGACGAGCTCACGCGCCAGTTGCCGAAGGAGACCGATCCGAGATTGCTGCATTACCTTGGGAAAAAGAGTTACGAGAAAGCACGCCTCTGGCTGGAAGGACGGGATGCGGAGAATCAAGGGGGAAGCTGTTTGAAGGACTAGCCCAGGGGTTGCTTTAGCGCAGTGGCATTGGTTAAGTGATACCCATGATCGTCGCAACTCCAGAAGAACGCCTGGCCGTGGCACGCAAGGGCGCGGCCTTGCTCTACGCCCATGGAGCGCGGAATGTTTGCGTCTTTGGCTCCGTGGCTCGATGGCGCGAGCAGGATGAGCGATCAGACGTCGATCTCGCTGTCGAAGGTTTGCTGGATCATCTTTACCTCCAAACGCTGGGCGAACTCATGTCGATGTTCCCCTGTCCGGTGGATCTGGTCGAAATGGAGAAGGCCTCGCCTTTGCTCCGGGAGAACATCCGTCGATTCTGCATCCTTTTGCCACGTGAAAATTGATCCAGCCTCGGCGAGCGCTCTTAGAGCGGTCATTCTAAGCTTAAAGCACTTCGAACGCGCTGGCAGGTCAAAGGTCCAGACGTCATTGCTGCCCTAAAGTCCTTCGCCGAGACCTTGCCCTCGGATACTGAGAAGTAGCACTTGAGCCTGCTCGACGACACCATCGCGGCCATCTCCACTCCGTTGGGCGAAGGAGGCCTTGCGGTCGTGCGTCTCTCCGGACTCGGCGCATTGAGGATCGCAGACGCGTGCTTCCAGCCGCTCGGCAAATTCTCGCGGCGGCCCTCCGCCGCTGAGACGCACTCGATTCATTACGGGAAAATTGTCCGGCGCAGCGCCATCGTGGACGAGGTGTTGGTCGCGGTCCTTCGCGCTCCAAGGACTTTCACCCGCGAGGACATGGTCGAAATCTCATGCCACGGCGGCCTGCTGCCCGCGAAGTTGGTTCTGGACACGGTCCTGGAAAACGGCGCGAGACTCGCCGAGCCCGGCGAATTTACCAAACGCGCGTTCCTGAACGGACGGCTTGATCTCACCCAGGCCGAGGCCGTCGCGGACTTGATTCATTCCCATACGGAACTCGCTTTGAGGGCAGCGAACGAACAACTCGCCGGCAAGCTCGCCCAACGCATCAACCAACTCCGCGACGAAATGGTCAAGACGCTGGCCCACATCGAGGCGCACATCGACTTCCCGGACGAAGACATCGCGCCGGACACAAAGGATCAGTTGCTGCGGCGATTGGAGCGCGCCGTCGATTTCATGGACACCTTGCTCCGGACTGCGAACGAAGGCCAGATTCTGCGGCGCGGCATTCGCGCGGCCATCGTCGGCCGGCCCAACGTCGGCAAGTCCAGTTTGCTCAATCAACTGCTGGGCCGCGACCGGGCCATCGTTTCTCCGATTGCCGGCACGACGCGCGACACGATCGAAGAAACGACCAACCTCCGCGGCCTGCCCATCGTGTTCATCGACACCGCGGGCCTGCGCCGGGCGGGTGACGTGATCGAGGAAGAAGGCATCCGCCGCAGCCGCGAGACGGTAGCCAAAGCCGAGTTGATCCTGCACGTGTTCGACGTTTCGGAAGCGTTGACGCCCGAAGACGAGTTGTATCTCGCCGAATTTGCCGGCAAGAAACGAATTCTCGTTC
Source organism: Verrucomicrobiota bacterium (assembly GCA_016871535.1). Classification (NCBI taxonomy): domain Bacteria; kingdom Pseudomonadati; phylum Verrucomicrobiota; species Verrucomicrobiota bacterium. The sequence goes on along the minus strand of VHCZ01000082.1, from coordinate 17,999 downwards.
GGAACAAGATCGACCTGTCGGATCGGCTCAGTTTGCCCGCGAACTCCAAAACGCCGGTCGCGAGTGTTTGTTGTGTGACTGGACAAGGCCTCGAAGCCTTGAAGGATGCGATCAAGGAGGTCGTCTGGGCCGGTGAGATTCGCGCGGAGATGCTCGAAGTGATGATCAACTCCCGGCATCAGGACGCGCTCCAACGAGCGCGCACCGCCACGCGGCAAGCGATCGAAGCCCTTCGCGGCGATCTTACGCTCGAATTGGTCGCAATGGAGTTGCGCATCGCGACCAACGCCATCGGCGAGATCGTCGGCAAAACCACCACCGAAGATTTGCTCGATTCCATCTTCAGCCAGTTTTGCATTGGGAAATAGAGCAGGGGGGTCAATCCACGGGGCGCGTCTTGGCACTGCCCTCGGAGTGCCGGTCTCCGATCCGGCAGGTGTTTGGTTCTATCCGCAAACGTGCCGGATCGGAGATCGGCGCTCCTCAAAGGCATCGAGCACGGTGGGGCGAGCCTGTCCCCAGCGAGCCGCCTCCAACGTGTTCGCCATACGTCGGCCACGGCTCGCCGGGACGGGCTCGCCCCACCGAAGTCAAACAAAGAATGGCTGCCCTGCGGATGTCGCAGGGCCATCGACAAAGTAGCGCAGAATTGAATTCTGCTGTATCGCGGATTTGCAATCCGCATAGGGTCTCGGCGAGTTGGGCGTGCTTGGATTTCCCGACGCCTTGCCGAATGCAATTCGGCGATACGGCAGATTGAAAATCTGCGCTCCCTTGTCAACAGCCCTGCGGATGTCGCCGGCTTCAGCCTGGCTTCAGCCAATCCGCAATTTGCACCCCGAGTCCGTAAAGGGTGATGACGATGATCGCGGCGCAGGAAATCCACAAGAGCACGTCCAGGCTCCTCGGCGGGGCAAGTTTCGGATCCAGCCGGCGATGCCGGAGATGAAGCGCAGCCAGGGCGACGGCAGGCAGCATGACCGCCTGAGCGGTGCCGCCCACTACCACCATCCAGAGCGGCAGCTTGAAAGCCAGAAACAGCGCGAAATGGAACAGGGGCTGGATGATGACCAGCACCCGAATCCAGCGCTTGCGATCCGTGTAATCCTTCACCTGGATAAAGCCCATGAGGTGCAAGCAATCGACGAACATGCGCGCGTTCCCGGCGACGCTCACGAAAATCGTCGAATACAAAACCGCGAAGGCGCCGACCAGAAACAGGTAGAAAGCCCAGACGCCGAGCACCTCCGTGTACATCCTGGAAAGGGTTTGGACCATTTCCATTCCTTCGGGCAGAACTTTTGCCGAGTGCAATACCGAGGCGCCCAGAATGAAAAAGGCCAGGGTCGTCACGGTGTAAATGAGCATCGCGAAGAGCGCGTCCCAATTCATCGTCCGAATCCAGCCCCTGGCACGCGCGTGCCAGGCGTCCGAACCGTCGCATACCCCCACGGCTCGCGCGTAGCCTTTCTCGATGCACCAGTAGGGATAGAAGATCAGTTCGTTGGTTCCGATTCCCGTAATGCCAAACATCGCCACGGCGATTGCGACGCCTCCGGTTGGCAAGTCGAATTTCAAGCCCGACCACAAGTCCGCGGCGGAGACGGAATATTCGGTGCGCTGAAGAAGCCCCACACAAAGCAGCGTCGCCAGGGTAAGGATCGCGACGAGCCCGGTTGAACCATTTTCGATCAAGCGATATCTCCCGCCGATCAAGAGCAGAATCGTCACGATGGCCGTGAGCAAGGCCCAGGCGGTCACGCTGAGTTGCGGCACGACAAGATGAAGAACCTGCCCCACGCCGCCGAGCATGGCGCCCTGCTGAAAGTTCACCATCATCAGCATCAAGAAGTGGCACCAGATGAACCACGACGCCCGGAGACGAGGGCCAGGGAGGTCATTCATGAATTGCAGCGTCGTCTCGCCGGAAAAAATCGCGTAGCGGCCAATCATGAGCTGGACGGCCACCTTGATCACGCAGCTCACCAAAACCAGCCACAGCGCGACAAAACCCACCTTTGCGCCCAGGCTCGTCGTCGCGATCAATTCGCCCGAACCAACCACGGAGGCCGTCAAAATGAGGCCCGGCCCGAAATAGCGAATCATTCCGCCGAAGCTCTTCGGGGGATCGAGGTGAAAATTGGGATCGCGCCGATAGGGATCCAATTCAAGTGTTGCGTCGGGTTTCAATTCAACATGGGGTTCATCGGACGCTTCGTTTCACCAGCGAACTGTACCAGTAGCTTACTTCCGCGCACTCTCCGGAATCGAACGTTGAAGCAGCCTAAAGGCCACGGTCCGGGAGACGGGTTCATGGGAAGGACCAATTATCTGTCCCTGACCACTTGGCCACTCTTTCAATTCAGCCAGTTCCGTCGGGGAAAGATTGGGAATCGCAACCTTGATCTCTTGAACCGTGGTTATCATCCAGATTTATCGCACATCATCACCAACGGGAGTGTCAATGGTTCGAAGAGGTGCCCGGCTCACGCCTTCTTCAAAAACAAATCCACGTTCTCCTTCGTCACGGTGTAGGTGCCGGTGTTGTAGTTGATCGGAATCGGAACGATGCCCGCGCGTTTGTCGTCGGACGTGAATTTCAGCGGCGAATGGTTGGCCTCGAACAGCGCCCGAACGCCGACATACGTGAACAGCTCGCGCTTCTGTCCGACGGCGGCCGTGATCACGCCTTCCTTGACCAACCGCAAATGCTGGTCTTCCGCATCGACGCACGTGGCAATGATCCGGCCGGCCTTGCCCGCTTCTTTGATCGCCTGGCCAATGCCGGGGCCGCTTTCCGAGTCGAACCCCGCCATGCCCGCCAGGTCCGGTTGCGCTTGAATCACGGCGGCGGCGACGCGCGCGGCTTCCGCTTGATTGCCTTTGTCCTGCTGCGGATCCAGCACGGTCAATCCTGCCCTTTCCGCCACGGAGCGAAAACCCGCGAAAGCCTTCTGATCGATCTCCTGTTCGATTAACCCGAACAGCGCGATCTTGCCCTTCTTCCCCGGAAGCGCCTTGACCATCGCCTCGCCCTGCCGAACGCCCAGGTCAAACCAGTCCGTGCCAATGAAAGCGAGCCGCTTGCTCGCGGGCACGTCGGCATCCACGCACACCACGGGAATGCCGCTTTCCACCGCCTGGTTAATCACGGGCACCAACGCCGAGGGATCCCACCCGACGACCATCATTCCCGAGGGCCGGCGCGCCGTGGTCTGCTCGACCGCCGCAATCAGGCCCGGGATATCGACGCTGCTTGGGCCGGCGATCGTGACCTTGACGCCGAGTTCCTCGCCGGCAAGGCGGAGTGCCGGATGATCGTGCGCCGTGAAGAGAGGGAGATTCGCGTTCGCGGAAAGCCAGACGTACTCTTCGTGCGCATAGGCTTTCCTGGACGCGCTGGAATCTGAAGGCGCTGGCGCAGTTGAAGCCGATTGAGGCTTCTCGCACCCCGCCAAAGCAGCCAGCACGCCGCCGCCCGCAACCAATCCACCGGCTTTGAGGAGATCACGCCGTTTTAGTTTCTGTTCGCCTCGATTCTTATTCATTCGCCTCCATCAGAGCGTGTCTGAAACTGTCTTCTGGGTGGAACAGGCCACCGGCCTTTTGCGGCGGGCTACCAGCCCGCCGGGCCTTTTGGCGGCAGGTTGCCGCCAAACACGGGCTGGTCGCCCGTTCCACCCATTTTTCAGACAGCCTCACAGATTTCTAACCACGGATAGACACGGATTTGAATTCCTTCCTATCCGTGTGAATCCGTGCTCATCCGTGGTTAAATTACAGATGTCTTTGGCTAGTGTTTCAGAGATTTTTCGTCTTCAGGCAATGGCTGGTTGACAGTTTCGGGCGCCCAGATCAAGGCCACAATGCCGAGCAGGTAAGAACTGGAGAGAACAATCGCGGCGAGCCGGAAGCCCGGCATCGGCGTGAGACCGTGCAACAGGCCTGCCAGGGGACCCAAAATGGAAACGCCAAACGCCGTGACGTACCGCCCGACATTGTAACAAAAGCTCGTGCCGGTCGTGCGCAGGCGCGTCGGAAACAGTTCGGGGAAATAAATCGCGTAGCCGCCAAACGGCGCGAGCGTGCAGAAGCCGAGCAGGGGCCACAAATACCAGATTTGCCAGGCGTGTTGGAATGTGGCGAACGTGAAGACGAGACTGCCCCAGGCCAGGAGCAACGCCAACAAAAACGAAAGCCGCCGGCCCAGCCGCGCTGTCACTACGGTGAAACAGCCGATTCCGAAAAAGGCCGCCACCTGCTGGAGAATGCCGCCCCGCATTTTCAAATTGGTCTTCTTGTCCTCCGTGATCGCGTTTTCCAGAATGCCGCCCATTTTGGTCTTTTGTTCATCGCTCAAAAGCTCGGCCAGCACCACATCCAGATCTCGCGTCCGGGCTTGCGGCTCAACTCGCGAAACGAATTCGGCGTACTTGCGTTTCTCCGGATCAGTCAATGCGTTCACGGCAGTCGCGTGCGCCTCAGCGTTGGTTGCGCTGAGAATCGCTTCAATCTTCGGGCGTGTTTGCGCCTCAACCGTAGGGATCGCCGCGTCGATCAACTCCGGCGTGTAAAAGCCGACGCCCCACAGCCCGATTTGGCCCGCCACCGCCAGGCAAAGGCCCACCAGCGTGTTGCGGCGCCATTGGGGATCCGTGAAAAGGTCGCTGATCCGTCCGAGATGCTTCGTGGTTTTCGCCTGGACCGCGGCGGCCTTGGCCGCGACCCAGCGCTCCGGTTCTCTCAATCGCAGGAACACGAACACAGCCAGCAACGCGGGCAGCGCGCCCAGGTAATAGAGCCCGCGCCAGCCCCAGCCGAGTTGATCGCTGGGCACGACGTAACCGAGCGACACCGCGGCGAGAATATTGCCAATCGCCGACAGCGCTTGCAATGAGCCGAGCGCGTGCGGACGCGCGCGGTCCGGCATCGCTTCCGCCAGCAACGCGGCGCCGACGGCGAATTCGCCTCCCACGCCCGCGCCGGTCAGAAAGCGAAACAACGCGAACGTTTCCCAATTCGGAGCAAACCCGCTCAAGCCCGTGAACAAGGCATAGATCAGGATCGTCAAACCCATGCTTTTGGCGCGGCCCCATTTGTCGCCGATGCTGCCGAAGATCAACCCGCCGGTGGCCCAGCCGAGGATGAAAATGGACGTGGCCCAGTTGCCGTATTTCAGTTGAGTCAGGTTATCGGCTTCCGGCATGAGGTCGCGCATGGTGATCGAGCGCGACATCGTGAAGATTTGCTGGTCGAAGCAGTCGAAAAGCCATCCGCACGCCGCGAGGATGAAGACGGACCATTGATAGTAGTTAAGCGTGCGCCACCAGGGGCTCGTATCGGCCGGCGCGGAGGAGTTGGAAGGGGCCATAAATCAGAGCGCAAAGCCTTCCGCACTGGGGTTACAAAATCAGCGCTGGAAAAGGCGCATCTTCCTACACGCAATCCCAAATGAAGCCAAGGCTTATTTCGTGTGAGTGCAGGTTGATCAGGGCCGTAGAGTGAAAGGAATTCACTGTCGTCGAGCCGACATCATCCCAATCACGGTTTCATTCCTCTGGCATCAACACCGGGATGACCTTGTTGCCGTGCCGGCGATAAATCCGGAAATCCGCGTCCAGGGTGAAGATCATGCCGCCTGGATGCAGCTCCGCCAGCCGGACCATGCAGGCATCGGCCAGCGACATTGGGCGGTCCCGGTAGCGGCGCATCAATGCGCGCAAGTCCGCCAGTTGATCTTCGACCTCCAGTCCCACGCGCAACACGCCGCGCTCCAGCAGCACAAACAACGGGTCCGCCTCGCGGCCTTCCCGTTTCAGGAGAAAGGCGGCTTCCGTGAGCACAGGCTCGCACGTCATCAAAGGCGGCGGCAATCGTTTCCACTGCTCGCAGACCCACTCATGATGTTCCAAACCGGCGGCGAGAAACGCCACAAGCGGGCCGGTATCGAGCAACACCGAACCTTTCACCGCCCAAAGCCTTCCAGATACTTCGGGTTCGTGGCCAAGTCGCGGGGCAGTCCCTTCACCGACCCCGCCAAGTCGCGCGCCAGATCATAGCAGGTGGTTTTGCCGCCGCCGGGGCGCGCGGCCAGCGTCTTCTCCAGGCACTCCCGCACTAGCGACGACTTTGTGGTGCGCCGGGCGCGGCATTCCGCTTCCAGCAATTCCAACAGCCGATCCGGTAGTTTGAGCGAAATCGTGTTCATGGCCACGACGGTAATACACCACGTGTTGGCGCGCAATACCGAATTCAATCGGTGACCCGCCGGCGGCGGTGACGCACTTGTGAATCAGCGAGCTTCGCCCACAAGGACGCCGCGAACCGATCGAGTCTTGGACTCAACTCACCGAAGGAGGTTCGCGGCGCCGCGCCATGCCTTCGAGGTGACGGATCACGAGCGCGGTCCAGCCGGTTTGATGATTTGCGCCCAGTCCTTTTCCGGTGTCGCCGTGGAAATATTCGTGGAACAGAAGCAGGTCGCGCCAATGCGGGTCCTCGATGAAACGCGGGTCGTCCCCGTAACAGGGCCGGCGGCCTTGGGCGTCCGGCAAGAAGATTCGCACCAGCCGCGAGGCGATTTCCTCAGCGACTTGCTTCAGGTTCATCATCCGGCCTGAACCGGTCGGGCATTCGACTTTGAGCTGGTCGCCATAGAAATGGTGGTAACGCTCCAGCGCTTCGACCAGGAGGTAATTGACCGGAAACCAGATCGGCCCGCGCCAATTGGAGTTGCCGCCGAACAGCCAGGTGTTCGATTCGCCCGGCACGTAATCGACCCGGTGTTCCTCGCCGCCGAACTCAAAGATGTACGGCTTTTGTTGGTGCACCTTCGAAACGGAGCGGATGCCGTAGGGCGACAGAAATTCGTTTTCATCCAGCAAATACCGGAGCACGCGTTCGAGGCGCTCCCGCGAAGGGATGGCCAGCAGGCGGTGCTTGTGCCCGTGCTCCGCGTAAGAGATGTGTCGGGAAAGATCCTGCCGATTCTTCATGAACCAATTGAAGCGTTTGTTGAAGCCCGGCAAGCTCTCGATCAAGTCTTTCTCCAAAACTTCCACCGCGATCAATGGCAGCAAGCCCACCATCGAGCGCGTCTTGAGCGAGACGGCGTTGTGATCGAACTGAATCTGGTCGTAGTAAAAGCCGTCTTCCTCATCCCAAAGGCCCGTGCCGCCCAGCGTGTTCATGGCGTCCGCAATCTGGACGAAGTGCTCGAAGAATTTCGAGGCCATGTCTTCGAACGCGACGCGGACTTCCTTGCCGTCGCGGGCGAGTTCCAGGGCGATGCTGAGCATGGTCGAGCAATAAAACGCCATCCACGCCGTGCCATCCGCTTGCTGCAAACTTCCGCCGGTGGGCAGCGGTTTGGAGCGGTCGAAGATGCCAATGTTGTCCAGGCCGAGAAAACCGCCGGAGAACAGATTCTTGCCCTGGGCGTCTTTCCGATTCACCCACCAGGTGAAATTGATGAGCAGCTTCTGAAAGACGCTCTCGAGAAATTGCCGGTCGCGCGGGCCGCCGCGAGCCGCGATCTTGTACACGCGCCACGCGGCCCAGGCGTGGACGGGCGGGTTGACGTCGCTGAAGGCAAACTCATACGCGGGAATCTGGCCGTTGGGATGCATGTACCATTCGCGCAACATGAGGCTCAACTGGTCTTTGGCGAATTTCCCGTCCAGCTTCGCAAACGGTATCATATGGAACGCCAGATCCCACGCCGCAAACCACGGATATTCCCATTTGTCGGGAACGGACAAAATGTCGTTGCTGTAGAGGTGTGGCCATTCCTGGTTGCGCCCGGTTTTGCGGGCTTCCGGCGGCGGAGGCATCCCCGGATCGCCCGTGAGCCAATCTTCCACCACGAGATGATAAAACTGCTTGCTCCAGAGCAACCCGGCGTAGCCTTGCCGGACGACGTTCAATTCCGCCTTCGTCAGTGGCGGCGGACAAATCGAATCATAGAACTCATCGGCTTCTCGAATGCGGGCGGTGAAAACTCGATTGAAATCTTTCTCGAACGATTTGCCCGGAGTTTCGTCCGGCGCGGATAAACGCAAGCGCAGCACCTGCGACCGCCCGGCGGGGATTTTCAGAACGTAGTGGGGCGCGACCTTGGTGCCGAGGCCGGCTGGATTGACAGCTTCCGCCCGGCCATGCACGACGAATTCGTGGAACGCGTCTTTGACGTACGGACTGGCATTGGGAACGCCGTAGAGCCGTTGAAAGTTCGTTTCGTTCTCCGTGAAGAGCACTTCCGGAAGCTGGCCGTCCGCTCCGGGACCGAAGGCCAGGAAGAGTTGTCCCAGAGATGCATGGGCGGCGACCAACAAATTGTCTTTCTCGCGGGAAATGGAAGGACGCCTTGCGCCTCCTTTGTGAGCTCGGCCCCAGGACCACGTATTCCGAAACCACAGCGTTGGCAGCACATGGATCGTCGCCGGCTCCGGGCCGCGATTGGACACGGTGATGCGGATAAAAATGTCGTTCGGGGAATTCTTGGCGTATTCGGCGACGACGTCGAAATAAGCGCTGCCGTCGAACACCCCCGTGTCCATCAATTCGTATTCCGGATCGGTCTTGCCCAGGCGCTGGTTCTCCTCCAGCAAACGCGCGTAGGGGAACTCCGCTTGCGGATACTTGTAAAGGCCGTTCAGGTAAGAATGGGTCGGAGTCGAATCCAGATAGAAGTAAAGCTCTTTGACGTCTTCGCCGTGATTACCCTCGGGGCCGGTGAAGCCGAAAATGCGTTCCTTGAGGATCGGGTCGCGGCCATTCCAGAGCGCCAGCGCAAAACAGAGCCGGCATTCGCGGTCGGTAATTCCAAGCAAGCCATCCTCCCCCCAACGGTAGGCGCGGCTGCGGGCGTGATCGTGGGGAAAATAATCCCAGCAGCCGCCGAATTCCGAGTAATCCTCGCGGACCGTGGCCCACTGGCGTTCCGAAAGGTAGGGCCCCCAGCGTTTCCAATTCTTGCGGCGGGCAGTGTCTTCAGCCAGACGTTTGGCTTCGGCGGTGGGATTGCTCATGACTCAAGGGGTGAAGGCAGAAAACTGGAGCTTGTGTCTCGAATCGAAATCGTCGCGCTCTGGAAAGACGACTCGATTACTTCGAACGCTGAACATGGTCGTGGCATGGATACTAAATCGAATTCCGTTCGGGGCAATCAGAAATTCTCCCTTTGGCGACAGACGGGAGCGCGCAGCCTGCATGTAGTCCCGGCTTTAGCCGGTTTTGTGCGCTGGCCGGCTAAAGCCGGCTAGAGCCGGGACTACGTGCAGGCCAAAATGAGACTGCCTCGAACATTTTTGCGCGCATTGCGCCCATGAACCCGGTAGGGCGAGTCCGTCCCGGCGAGCCGCTCGACGTGCGTGGAACACGTCCGACTCGGCTCGCTGGGGACAGGCTCGCCCTACCGTCTGGTTCATGGGCAGCACTGCGGAAAATAAATCGAAATAAAATTCTTTGCGCGCTGGCGGCTTTGCGCGAGAAAAGTCCCATGCAAGTCCGGTTTCTGCTCGGCCCCGCCGGGAGCGGCAAGACGTTCCGCTGCCTCGCGGAAATCCGGGACGCTTTGCTCGCCTCGCCGGACGGCCCGCCGCTGATCTTCCTCGCCCCGAAACAAGCGACCTTCCAGCTCGAACGGCAGCTCCTGGCCGATCCTTCGCTGGCTGGATACACGCGGCTGCGCATCCTGTCCTTCGAGCGGCTGGCGGAATTCGTTTTCAGTCATCTGAATCAGCCGGTGCCCGAATTGCTGGCCGAGGAAGGCCGCGTCATGGTCCTGCGCGCGCTGCTTACTCGGAAGAAGGGCGAATTGCGTTTGTTTCGCGCCAGCGCGCGGCTGCCCGGATTCGCCCAGCAACTCAGCCGGCTCTTGCGCGAGCTTCAGCAGCATCAACTCACGCCCGCGAAGCTGAACTCGATCACGGCCCGGATCGAGCCGTCCAGCAAGCTCGCCGCGAAGCTGCACGACCTCGCGCTGATGCTGCACGCTTACCTGGATTGGTTGAGGGACCACGACTTGGAAGACGCAGACCAGTTGCTGGACCTGGCGGCAGCACTGCTCAAATCGCAAATCGCAAATCGCAAATCGCAAATGCTGGAAGGCTTCTGGCTCGATGGGTTCGCTCAAATGACGCCGCAAGAGCTGGACTTGCTGGCGGCGCTCGCCCCGCATTGCCGGCGGGCCACTCTTGCGTTTTGTCTCGAAACGGAGCCTCAAGGCGCCGGCACATGGCTTTCCATGTGGTCGTTGATCGGCCAAACGTTTCAACGTTGCCGCGAGCGCTTGCAGACGGTTGTTCCCCAAAGCGCGGTGGCCGTCGAAGTATTGCCTCGCGATGAAAGCAAAAGCCGCTTCAGTGGGAATCCTGTCGTCCAACATTTAGAGCGGCACTGGGCGCAGCCAAGGTCGTTCCAAGGATCCGAGAGCGCCGGCATCCCTGCTGGCCCATCCCGGCCTGTTGTTCTCGCCGGCAAGGATGCCGGCGCTCCTGGGTCTCACGGCCAGGGGTTCATCGTTGATTCAACAGCCACTGAACAAACGGGCAGGCTGGAAGCCTGCCCTACTTTGGCGGCTTGCGCGAATCCGGAAGGCGAGGCGGTTTTCGCGGCGCGGGAAATTCTTCGATACGTGCGCGACGGAGGCGGACGGTTTCGCGACTGCGCGGTGTTGCTCCGGTCGTTCGAGGGGTATGCCCATGTTCTGCGTCGGATTTTCAGCCGCTATGAGATTCCCTTTTTCCTGGATCGCCGCGAGTCCGTGGCCCATCACCCGCTGGCGGAGCTGACGCGGTATGCGTTGCGAACCGTTGCCTTCGGCTGGCAACACGACGATTGGTTTGGGGCGTTGAAAACAGGATTGGCCGGAGCGGACGAAGCGGAGATCGATCGCCTGGAGAATGAAGCGCTCGCACGTGGCTGGCGGGGACATGACTGGTGGCAGGAAATCCATATCGCGGGCGAAGAGGAACTGAGTGCGTGGCTGGAGCGTGTCCGTCAGAAAATCGCGCCCCCTTTCCATCGATTGTCTCAAGCCCTTCTTCTTCCTCTCCCCCCAAGGCACGAGTGGAAAGAGGATCAAGGCGCGGGGACGACCCATGAAGATGACTCTCCTTCCCATGAACCGTCTGTTCGGACCGTGGCCTTTAGGCCGCTTCAAGGCTCGACTCCGGAGAGTGCGCGGAAGCAGCCTGAGTGCTGCGGTCCGCACGGTTTTCGGTTCATGGGCGGTGAGCATGGTCCTGAGAGCAAGGAAGCTATCCACGAACCTGATTCAACCACCGATTACGCGGAGAGGAGCGCCTCTCCATCCGCGGAATCCGCGAAATCCGTGGTCAAGGAACTTGTTCAGGAGGTGAATGCGATCCAATCAACCTTCTCATTTTTGGATTCAACTGTGCCCGATGGTCGCGAACCCACCTCTTCACCCCTCCGAGGAGGGAAACTTGAAGCTGGTGCGGACGATACTCCCGTCCTAAGAACGAGCGGTGGGTTGACCGACACATCGGCGTCGCAAGGGAAGAGCGGACCAACCGGCGCCGAACTCGCCGGTGCGCTCCGCGAGTTTTGGAGCGAACTGAAAGCCGGGACAACATTGGAACGATGGACCGCCGAGAATGCGGGGCGATCGCCAGTCGCCCATCATCAAGCCCCCATTCACGAGACGGTTTGGGTGCAAATGAATGAATGGTTGCGCAACCTGGAACGAGCGTTTCAGGATGAACCGTTGCCCCTCAACGAGTGGTTGCCCGTGGTGGAAGCCGGACTGAGCAATCTCAGCGTCGGCGCCATTCCGCCCGCCCTGGATCAAGTGGTGATCGGAACGGTGGATCGCTCTCGCAATCCGGACCTCCGCTTTGCGGCTGTGCTCGGGATGAACGAAGGCGTTTTCCCGGCGCCCCCTCCTCCGCCGGCTTTGCTCAGCGAATCGGATCGCGCCACCCTGGCGTCGTTTGGGGCAGCGCTGGGACCAGACCGCTACGAACAAATCAGTGTCGAGCGGTTTTATGCCTACATCGCTTGCACGCGGGCGCGAGGAAAATTGGTCCTGACTTACGCGAAGCAAGACGCGGACAACGCCAGCCTTGTTCCGTCCGCGTTTGTGGATCACCTGAAGAAACTCTTCCCCGGCCTGCAGCCAGTAATCCCTCAGTTAAGCTGGGGCGAGCGTGCTCGCGAGCCAGTTCCGATCGATGAACGGCTCGGCGGGAGCCTCGCCTCACCGGGACTAACTGAGGGATTACCGCCGCCGGAAGAACTCTCCGGAACATTCGCATGGAATGAGGTCGTGCACGCCGGCGAAGTCGTGGCGCCGATGTTGAAACTCCAGGCGGGCTCGCCAGAGGCCGCGAGCGCGGCGTCCTGGCTGGAGCGATTTCCTTTTCTCCGGGAGGTTCTGGCGAAGTGGCGGAACACCACCGCAGCGCTCGCGCTTTCCCATCTTTCACCGGGCCTTGCGGAACGGATGTACGGCGCCGAACTCCGGACGAGCGTGAGCGCGCTGGAAGATTTTGCCGCGTGTCCGTTCAAGTATTTTGCCGCGCGCGGGCTGCGCGCCGAAGAGCGCAGTGAATTCGAAGCGGACCATCGCGAGAAGGGCAGCTTTCAACACGATGTGCTGCGGGAATTCCATGCGCGTGTGCAGGCCGAGGGCAAACGCTGGCGGGACCTCGCGCCGGATGAAGCGCGCGAATTCATTCGCCGGATTGGAAAGGAACTGCTGCCGAGGTATCGCGAGGGACTTTTTCTGGCCAGCCCGTCGCGGCGCTTCACCGGTGAGGTTTTGGTCGAGAGCCTGGGGAAACTCGCCGGCCTGCTCGTCGCCTGGGCGCAACAGTATCAATTCGACCCGCAGGCTGCGGAGGTGAGTTTCGGTTTGAAAGAGGGCCCCCTCCCCGCCTGGCGCATCAATCTGGACGGCGGGCACGCCTTGCTGCTTCGCGGCCGCATCGACCGCGTGGACCTGTGCCGGATTCCGGAAACGGACGAAACACTCGGCGTGGTGATCGATTACAAATCGAGCGCGCGCGAATTGGATGCGACGCTCCTCCACCACGGTCTGGAGTTGCAACTGCTCGCGTATCTGGGCGCCCTGGCGGAATTGGACGAGGCCGGCGCGGAATTCAAAGCCGCCGCGCACGTGCGGCCGGCCGGAGCTTTCTACGTCGCGTTGCGAGCTTCTGGCAGTTCGGCGCCGACGCGCGATGAGGAGCAGGGGCAGCGCGAGCGCGTGCGCCGGGAAGGTTACCAGCATCGCGGCCGGTTCGATGCCGCATTCCTGCACCGATTTGACCAGAGCGGACAAACCAGCGGCGATCAGTTCAAGTACGCGAAGAAGAAAGACGGGGCCTTGCGCAAACGGAGGAATGACGCGCTTCCAACCGAAGAATTTCAGGCGCTCGTTGCGCGGATCAAAGAATTCTTGAGGCGGCACGGCCAGGCGATTTATGCGGGACGAGTGGAAGTCGCTCCGTATCGGTGGAGGAACGAGACGGCGTGTGATTTTTGCGCGTATCGGTCCGTCTGCCGCTTTGATGCCTGGACGCAATCCTTCCGTGTTTTGCGGCCTCCGCCCAGACCGGACCGCAACAATTCAGCGAAACCCTGACCATGCAATCCAGCGCCGTCCTTCTCCCTCCCCATGAACCGTTCCTCCGGACCGTGGCCTTTAGGCCGCCTCCACGCCGAACTCCAAATTGCGCGCGGAAGCGGCCTAAAGGCTGCGGTCCGCTCGGTCATCAGTTCGTCTATTCATGATCCCGCTCACCGAATCCCAGCGCCAAGCCGTCGCCGCCCGCGGCAACGTGATCGTCGTGGCCGGCGCGGGCACGGGGAAGACGAGCACTCTGGTCGAACGTTGCCTGGCGTTGCTTGAGGAAGGAACCTCGCTGGAAAACATCTTGATGGTGACCTTCACAGACGCCGCAGCCGCGGAAATGCGCAGCCGCATTCGGGAAGCGCTGAGAGCCAAGGCGAGCCTGCTCCAGGCAGACGATGCCAACGGCGGGCAAGGAGGCGTGCAGGGTCCATCACGCTTCCTTCCCCCTCACCCTGGCCCTCTCCCCCTCGGAGGGGGAGAGGGTGTCCGGAGGACGGGAGAGGGGGACGTTCGTGGAGAGGGAAATTACCTTTCCGCGCAAGATGAACTCGAGAGCGCTCGACTGACGGACCGGCTGGACAAGATTCTCCCTGTCCCCGGGGGAGAGGGCCGGGGTGAGGGGGAAGGAAGCGTTCGATCACCAGCCGGGTCAGGTGCTGGAAAAGATTGGTCAGCGACACAGCGCCTCCGGGAGCATTTCGAGAAGCAACTGGCGCTCCTGGACGTCGCGCACATTTCGACGCTGCACAGTGTTTGTCTGCAATTGGCGCGCGAGCATTTCTATGAGTTGGGGATCGATCCGGAGGTCACCGTTCTGGACGAGACCCAATCGCGGCCTTTGATTCGCCAGGCTCTGGACGCCATTTTCGAGCGCCACTACGCAAGTGAAACCGAGGCCGCCAAAGCCGTGCAGTCGCTCGTGCGCGTGCACGGGCGCGGCTCGGACGATGGAATTCGAGCGCTCGTGTTGAGACTGCACCGTTACACCCAGTCCCTTCCCCATCCCGAACGCTGGCTCGCGGACCAGCGCGCTCTGTTTCGCGCACCGGAACCTGCCCAATGGCAAACCTGGTTTTTGGAGGGATTTGTGAATTGGGCCAATCTCTGGCGACCCGCGCTCGAATCCTTCACTTCGACGCCAGCCGTGAAGCTCTGCCGGCAGGCGTTGATCCCTGTGCCTCCGGACGCTTCGCTGACCGAAATCGCGATGACCATTCGCGCCCTCCGCGCTGCGGACGCGGACCCGGACAACTGGCCCAGCGGTTCCAAGACCGCTGTGCGCAGCCGGCTCAAAGGCTTCTTCGCGGACATCGAATTTCTGGAGTCGCTCCTGCCGTCGGCGGAAAAGGACCCGCTGCGGGAGGATTGGGAATTCGTCCGGCAGCCGATGCTGACCTTGCTCGCATTGACGCAGGAGTTCACCGCCGAGTTCAGCCGGGCCAAGCGCGCGCTGGGCGGGGTCGATTTTGCGGATCTGGAGCAATTCGCTTTACGGTTGCTGCGCGACTCGCGGACCGGCGAACTGACCCTTATTGCCCGCGATTGGCGCGAACGGCTCCATTACCTTTTCGTCGATGAATACCAGGACATCAACGGGGTGCAGGACGCGATTCTGACGGCGCTCAGCCGCGACGGCGAGCGAGGCAATCGATTTCTCGTGGGCGACGTGAAACAAAGCATCTATCGGTTCCGGCTCGCGAATCCTTCCATCTTCCGCGCTTACGAAGCGCAATGGCGCGACCGGACGGCTCAGGCTTGCCGGATTTCGCTCGCGGACAATTTCCGCAGCCGGGGCCCGATTCTCGATTTCGTCAACGCGCTGTTCGGATCGCTCATGCGTCCGGAGATCGGAGGCGTGAACTATGAAGCGCTGAATCCGGGCCGGATCGAGGAAATGGCTTCTTCGCTGCCTTCGGTCGTTGCGTCGCCGGCTTCGAGCGCCTCCTTACCCCTCACCCCGGCCTTTTCCCTCGGGGAGAGGGAGCATCCAGGTGTGGAGTTTCACTTGATCGCGAAAGACGATGACGAAAACGAAGATATCGACGCCGGTGACGAAGACGTCAGCGTCCGCGAGGACCTGGCCGATCTGCAGGCCACGGAGCGCGAGGCGCGATTGGTCGCGCTTCGTTTGCTTGAGTTGCAACGCCAGGGGCATCGAATCTGGGACCCGTCTGAAAAGAAGTTTCGCCAGGTTCAATGGAGTGACATGGCCGTTCTTCTGCGCTCACCGGCGGGAAAGGTTGAGGCCTTTGCCATGGAGTTCAACCGGGTCGGCGTGCCGCTCCAGGTCGCGCGCGCCAGTTTTTTTCAGTGCCTGGAAGTGAGCGACCTTCATTGTTTGCTCAAAGTGATCGACAATCCGCTCCAGGATATTCCGCTGCTGGCCGTGCTGCGCTCGCCGTTCGTCGGGTTGTCACTGGAGGAACTGGGAGAAATCCGCGCCCACAACCGCGAGCCGAGCTTTTGGCTCACGCTCAGACGGTTTCATCGGGAAGGAACGCACAGAAGTTCAAGTTCTCCTCCTGGGAGGGGTGAAGGGGTGGGTTCATGGGGAGGAATTGAAGAAACGGCGGCGTCCGCCTGGGAAAAGACCGATTCGTTTCTGCGCCAATTCGAGAACTGGCGCGAGTTGATCCGCCACACGTCGCTCTCGAACTGTTTGGAAGCGGCACTGGCCGAGACCCATTACGAGGCACTGCTGCTGGTGGAAGCGCGCGGCGAACAGCGCGAGGCCAACGTGCGCCGCTTCGTCGATCTGGCGCGCCAGTACGATCCCTATCAACGGCAGGGTTTGTTCCGCTTTCTTCGCTTCGTCGCGGAGCAGGAAGATTCGGAGTCCGACTTTGAACCCGCCTCGGCGCTGACCGAAAACGCCGTGCGACTTTCGAGCATTCACAAGAGCAAGGGACTGGAGTTTCCGGTGGTTGTGGTCGCCGGCTTGGGCTGGCGCTTCAATTTTCGCGACCTGAACAAAGACATCTTGCTCGATCCGGATTACGGTCTGTGCCCCAAGGTTACGCCGCCGGAAGGCGAACAGCGGTATCCGAGTTTACCCTGCTGGCTGGCCCGGCAACGGCAGCGGCGCGAACTTTTGGGCGAAGAAATGCGGCTGCTGTACGTCGCCACGACGCGCGCGCGCGACACCTTGATTCTCACGGCCACGGCCCCGCGCAAAACGGATTTGGAATGGTTCGCAGAGGTTTCCCGGCTGTCGGCAACCTGTTACCTGGATTGGATCCAGGCGTGGCTTCAGCATGCGACGCGGACGCCGAACGATCGCGATCAACCTGACCGATCGCTGCGCTGGATGGTCTATTCCGAAACCGACTCGCGGTTCTCACTCCCGCCGGTTGTAGGGCAGGCTTCCAGCCTGCCAGTTCGCGAGGCATCCTGCCTCGCGAAGGACCAATCCAGAATGCCCGGTCAACCGGCGTGCCCTGACGATTCTGTTCTGCGGCAGCTCAGCGGGCGATTGGCCTGGCAATATCCGTTTTGGGCCGCGTCCGAAGAGCGAGCCAAAACGAGCGTCACTCAATTACAGCGCCGCGGAGAAGACGACGAAAGTGAATCTCAGGCTGCGCCGTTTATTCGCCGCAATGCCTTTGGCATCCCGGCGAAACAAGGCCGTTCATTGAGCGCAGCCGACATCGGCGCAGCTCATCACCTGTTTTTGCAGCACCTCGATTTGCGGATCGAACCCACGCTGGAATTTCTGCGCCGCGAAGCGGACCGGCTTGCGGAGTCGCGCAGGCTGAGCGCCGAACAACGGCAGGTGCTCGACCTGGAAAGCGTGGCCGCGTTTTGGAATTCGGACGTGGGGCGCAAAATCCGGGCTGCGGACGCGTCCGCTTTGCGGCGCGAACTGCCCTTCACGGCACGGTTTTCTCCCGGAGTTCTGCAGGCAGTGGGCCTTCCCGTATCCAGCGAGCTGGGAGAAGACGAATGGGTCATTGTGCAGGGCGTCGTGGATTTGGCGGCGATTCTTCCCGGAGAGCTCTGGCTGATCGATTTCAAGACCGACGACCTGCGGCCCGCCGACGTCGCTGCGAAGGTGGAACAGCACCGGCCCCAGGTGCAGCTTTATGCGCACGCGCTGGCGCAAATCTACCGGCGCCCCGTCTCAGAACGTTGGCTGCACTTCTTGAAATTGCGGAAGACGATTTCCGTTGAAGCGGCAAAAGACCTTAACAGGAGGTAACAGAGCTAAGGTTGGCACTTGGATTCGGCTGACATTGTCGTCGAATCTCCAACGGCGAAACTCACCCTTAGTTATAACCTCTTTCCACGGGGGAATGATTCCCATGATGACAAACACTATCGCGCCAAATTTGATAACCTTCTGCCGGTCTGAATTGATAAGGGGGGCACCGACTCGGCTGACTGGCTTGCGGTTTGT
>VHCZ01000081.1 GCA_016871535.1 Verrucomicrobiota bacterium | reverse complement strand
GGAAATCCTGAAAGATGAGTGAGACCTCAGTGGTGAATTCTTCGGCGATCGCCAAGCAGCCACAGCGCTTCGGCAGCCAAAGTCAGGATGAGAGCAAAGCCAAAAATGGCCGAGAGTGTGAACTGCCTGATAAAGAACGCTCCTACCAGTAAAAGGCCGAAGAGCAGTACAAATCGGAAGAGAATTCCAGATCCGGTCGTCATATAGGAATGGCTCGCAAGCGAGCGCTTCGACCGGCTCGCGACGGAAACTTCCACACTCCCGGAGCCACTGATTCACTGTGTCGCGGCTCAGTCGAATTTTGCAGCAACCTAGATCAGAAGTGCGCCGGGGAGATAGTCCGATCTTGGCGAAAGCTAACCGTTCCTTGCACTGCTGAACTCGGTCACTACAGTGCCAGGTCAAAACGTGGCTCCGACACACCGATGCTATCGTCGGATGCCAGGAATACTCACAGTTTGATCACGTGGGGAAATTGAGGGCAAAGCACGGAGCGTTGCAGCCGCCCGGACTTCGCGAAAAACTGCATTTTGCCGTTCAAATTGCAAACCCAGACTTCAACCGAGCCGGCTTCGAAATAAAGTTCTCGTTTCTCATCGATTTCTTCTTCTGAATTCGATTCGGAAAGCACTTCCACACAAATCTCGGGCGCGATCGAGCAACTTGGTGCGTCGGTCATGCTTCGCCAACGCTTGACGGATACCCATGCGACATCGGCGACCTTTGTTCCGTCCGTCGTGTCGATCGCGCACTCGGAAACCACCCGACCGGCGGGCCTGAGTTTCTTGAGCAGCGAGGCAATCTCTCCTTGGTACGCTCCATGTTCCTTGCGATGCGGGCTCATAACAATTCGTCCCCAGCGGTCCAGCTCCACCTTGAACGGCAGGTTTCGCAGGCTTCGCTCGCGGCAAACTTCCAACCATGTCATTCGCGGACTGTATCGAGGGGCGCCGGTCATCGCAACCATGCAGAGGTTAGGGTGGGCGCGCTTAGGGTCTGTGCAAAAATAACTTCCGGTTTTGGCGGGAGCGCCGCCTGGCCGGATGCAAGGTGCGAGGAGGGAGCAGCCCCGTTTTGGGGCTGTGACCGACGAGCAACGCCGCAGCCGGCCAGGCGCCGCCCCGCCCCGGAGGGCTGGGGCGATTTCGCTTTCTGGCTTCGTTTCTCCTCAGTCGCAGAGCCCTGGCTATGCTCCTTCGTCGTGCCTCGCCAGAAAGCGAAATCGCCTCCAGCAAAACCGGAATTTATTTTTGCACAGACCCTTAGTGGTTAGAGCCCGTCTGAAAATTGTCTTCTGGGTGGAACAGGCCACCGGCCTGTTGCGGCGGGCTACCAGCCCGCCGGGCCTTTTGGCGGCAGGTTGCCACCAAACACGGGCTGGTAGCCCGTTCCACCCATTTTTCAGACAGGCTCTTAGCGCTTCGGCCGCGCGAAGTTCACGAAATTCACCGCCGCTTCACCGCGCAGCAAACGGTCGAGGTCCGCCGCCACCGTCTCGAAGGTCCGCGTTTGCG
The DNA here is from genome assembly GCA_016871535.1 of Verrucomicrobiota bacterium. Classification (NCBI taxonomy): domain Bacteria; kingdom Pseudomonadati; phylum Verrucomicrobiota; species Verrucomicrobiota bacterium. The sequence continues at coordinate 21,273 of VHCZ01000081.1, read as the reverse complement.
CTTCCGTCGTCGCCGCGCCGATGTGCGGCAAGAGAATGACGTTGTCCATCGTATCGAAGCCGCTTCTCGTCTGCGGCGGTTCGATTTCCCGGACGTCGAGGGCCGCGCCGCGCAGATGCCCGCTCTGAAGCGCCGCGAGCAAGGCCGCTTCGTCCACGACGCCGCCGCGGGACGTATTGATGAAAAACGCGCCGTGTTTCATGGCCGCGAAGCTCTGGGCGTTAAACAGGTTGCGCGTCTCTTTCGTGAGCGGCGAATGAGTGGTCACGAAATCGGCGTCCGCCAGGATGTCTTCCAGGCGAGGGCGCAACACCGCCCCCGGTTCTCGGAAGGCGGCGGAGTTTGCCTCAACAAACGGATCGAAGACCAGCAACCGAAGCCCGAAGGCGCGCGCGCGCGCCGCCACCAGCCGCCCGATGCGTCCAAACCCGCAAATCGCCAGCGTCTTGCCGTCCAGCTCGATGCCCATGCAGCCTTTGCGATCCCAGCCGCCGGCTTTCGTCGAGCGATCCGCCAAGGGAATCTTCCGGGCCAGCGCCAGGATCAACCCCAGCGTCAATTCCGCCACGCTGACCGCGTTGGCGTCCAGCGGCGCGACGACGACAATGCCGAGCCTGGAAGCCGCTTCGACGTCGATGTTGTCCAGGCCGACTCCGAGCCGTCCCACCGCAATGAGCTTTGGCGCAGCCGAAAGCAAATCCGCCGTCACCAGCGTTTGGTTTCGGACCATCAAAGCGCGCGCGTCCGCAGCCTGCGCTTTCAGTTGCTCGACATTTTTCCAGAGCGTGCCGTCGCAAACGACACGATGCTGCCGCCGCAACCGGTCGATGGCCGACGTGGCCAGCTCCTCGGTAATCAGAATGTCCATGGATTAGATCGCGGCCCAGTCGATGGGTTTCGTGATATCAAGCCGCGGCAAGTCCTCGCGCACCGCCTCCGGATACTTTTGCGCCGCGCCGGTGTTGAAAATCAGGATTTGCTCGTTCGGCTTGATCGCGCCGCGCTTCAGCAGGATTTCCAATGCGCCGAAGCACACGGCCGTTTCCGGACAAAGCGCGAGGCCTTCCATCGTCGAGGCCAATCGCATCCACTTCGGAATGTCCGCCTCCGGCGTGGCGATGGCGACGCCGCCGCTTTCGCGAACCGCATCGAGAATCATGAAGTCGCCGACGGCCGCCGGGACTCGCAAACCGCTGGCGACCGTTTTCGCGTTCTCGAATTTTTTCGCGAAGCGTTCGCCTCTGGCAAACGCCGTCGCGATAGGCGCGCAGCCGTCGCTCTGGCAAGAAACCATGCGCGGCTTCTTCGAGGATTTGAGCCAGCCGAGCGCATCCAGTTCGGCGAATGCTTTCCACATTCCAATCAAGCCGGTGCCGCCGCCGGTGGGATAGAGGATCACGTCCGGCAGTTCCCAATCGAATTGCTCCGCCAGCTCCAGGCCCATCGTCTTCTTCCCTTCGATCCGGTACGGCTCCTTGAGCGTCGAAACATCGAACCAACCTTTTGCTTTGTTCCCTTCGCCGACGAGGCGGCCGCAATCCGTGATCAGGCCGTTGACGAGAAACGTCTTCGCTCCGGCCAGGAAACATTCCTTCTGATTGATGCTGGGTGTGTCGTCGGGCATGAACACGTAGGCTTCCATGCCGGCCCGCGCGGCATAGGCCGCGAGCGCGCCTCCGGCGTTCCCCGCGGTCGGCACGGCGACGCGAGTGATGCCGAACTCTTTGGCCTTGGAAATCGCCAGCGCCATGCCGCGCGCCTTGAAGCTGCCGGTGGGAAGGCGGCTTTCGTCTTTGACGTAAAGGTGTTTCACCCGGAACTCCGAAGCCAGGCGTTTGGCTTCGAGAATGGGCGTAATCGTCTCGGTCAGCGAAACAATGTTCTTCGGCTCTTGCACTGGCAGCATCTCCAGATAGCGCCAGATCGTGGGCGGCCGTCCAAACAGCGCCTTCTTGGGAAATCCCTTGCGGAGCGCGCCGAGATCGTATCGGACCCAAAGCGGACGCTGGCAAGCCGTGCAGAGATTGTGAACTTGCGCGGCATCGTAACGCTGCCCGCAATGGGCGCACTCCAGGTGCGTGACGAATGACATGCGCAAATTGTTTAAGGTTTGCACGCGCGAGTCGAGAGTGGAATCAGTTCCTCATTGGCTCGGCACGCGCCTCGCCCCACCTTCTCTGAGGAAATTCAGCCCATTCGAGGATTTACGTTTCACGTTTTACGTTTTACGAAGGAGCCGGTCACTGCTTGGGGTGGCTCGTAAAACGTAAAACGTAATCGCATGAAACTCCGAATCGGATTCCTTGGCGTCGGCGGGATGGGGTTCAGTCATTTGAAGGCCATCCAGGAACATCACGCCGATGTGGCGGAGGCCGCCGCGATTTGTCCGGCGAGCGAGGCGAATCTCCAGCGCGCGCTTGCGGCGGCCCCCGGCGCCAAGGCTTTTCGCGAGGAACGGCGCCTCATTGAATCGGGCCTGGACGCCATCTTCGTTTCGACGCCGAATTTCACCCACGTGCCGCTGGGGCTGGAGATTCTGCGCGCGGGCAAACATCTCTTTTTGGAAAAGCCCGTCGGCATCACGCCGGAGGAATGCCGCCAAATGGTCCAGGCCGCCGGCGCCACGGACCGCACCGTGTTGATCGGCCACGAATTGCGCTACTCGCCTTACTTCCAGAAAATCAAAGCGCTCGTGGAGGAAGGCGAGATCGGCCAGCCGCGGCTGGTCTGGTGCCGGGAATTTCGGGGGCCGTTTCAGAAGAAGTCCCGCGATTGGATTCAGGATGACCGCCAGTCCGGCGGCGCGCTCGTGGACAAGAACTGTCATCACTTCGATCTGATGAACTGGTGGGCGCAATCACGTCCGAAGCGGGTTTGCGCGTTCGGCGGCAATGCCGTGGAGCGCGTCCTCGAGGGCGAACATCAGGTTCTGGACCACGCCACGGTCAGCTTCGAGCATGAAAACGGCGTGCGCGGAACGCTCCAGCTTTGCATGTTCGCTCCCGACCAGCAGGGCGAAGAACTGGAAATGGGCGTGGCCGGCGACGCCGGTTTGCTTCGGACGCGCCTGTCACGTTTGGAAATCTTGGTTTGGAAACGGAAGGCGCTAAACAAGGAGCCGGTCATTCACTCTGTTGAAGCCAAACGCGGCGAAGGCTGGGGCGGCCACCTGGGATTCGCCGAGATCCACGAGGCGTTCCTGAAGGCCATCCTGGAAAAGAAACCGCACCTGACGAGCGTGCGCGATTGCGTGGACGGCACGCTCCTGGCGATTGCCGCCGAGGAATCGATCAAGAAGCGCCGGGTCATCGAGATTCAATGAGGAATGCTGGAGCATGAAACGGCGCCCAATAATGATCGCGACCTTCTCATTCGCCTTTGGTCATCGTGGGTCAAACTCCAATTCGACGACGCGCCGCCGGACACCACGCGGTTCACCACATCTTCGTAGGCCCACCGTGCCGGCGTGAGCAGGGCGACCAATTCGTTGAGCGCGTCCCCGAGCGATCCCTGCAAACGCTGGAGAAACTGGGCGTAGGCCTCGGCGCGGGCGTCGGTCGCGCGTGCGGCCGCACCCTGCAAACTTCGCAGAGCCAGCAACGTCGTCTCCAGGCGGTCTTGGCCGTCGCCTGCTCCCGCGTGGGCTTCTTGGAGACGGGACAACGCCGTGCCCACGCGTTGCGCGCGCTCAGCCAGTTCATGGCCCCATCCCGGATCGCCAACTTTCAGCGCCAACCGAGAGGCTTTTTGGACGGCTACAGTTTGCCCGTGCTGATAAGCCTCGCGCACCGCCCGGCTGAGCGCGGGCTGGGCGTCCTTCAAGTCCGGTCCGAAGACTCCAATCTCCGCGGCCGCGTCGAGCGCTTCGAGACGGAAGCGGGCCAGCGGCGGCAAGGGTTGGTTCCCGGAGCGAACGCGTTCCCCCGCCGTGCGGAAACCAGCGACGCGGCGCCGGGCTTCGTCGCGCTGCCCGCGAAGACGCTCCAGAGAAACCTGCCGCCCTCGTGCATCCGTCGCGGTCATGACTCCCGCCAGGAGCGGTTTGCCGAAGCACGCGAAAGCATCCGGGGTCGTGCCCGGTGCGGCTGCGGCAGCCGTCTCCAGCGTTGAGAGCACCGCATCTTCTTTTTCAAAAAGATCGTTCAACGCCACCAGGCCGAGCCATTCATTGAGCAAATCCGGCAAGTCCCCGGCGCTCTCCGATTCGCTCTGAGCAGCCACGGCTCCGTAGGCTTCGAGGAATTGAAGGGCGTCTCGCACGGTCTGGCCCAAGACTGAGGCCTTGGAGAGCAGTTCCGCGAGGCCTTGATCCAGCGTTTTGGCAGATTGCACGGCGTCGTCCCACGTCAGGCTTCGCAATTCCTCACCCAACCAGGCGCGCAAGTTCGAGTCCACTTCGGATTCTTCCTCCAGGAGAACGAAGAGGATCTCGACGATGTAGGGCGTTCGTCCTTGCTGCGTCTGGCCCGGACGCAAATCCTCCAGCAACAAATGGCGCAGATACGCGGCCTCATTGAGAAGCTGAACAACCGGGCTTCGCGCCGCCTCCCGCCGGACCGCCGCTTTTTGAAACGCCGGCCTTCTTCGCTTCCGCGCCGGTCAACTGCGGCGGGCGGAACAGGTGAATCAAACCCAGCGTGCCCAGGAGCGAGTCGCAGATCACGGCGTCCGCCACGAGATCGAGGCGTTCGGCGACGCGCAAATGCACGGGGGCGCTTTCCGTGCGCAGCAAGAAGCGGCGCGGGCTTGGTGGAGCGCCGGCCGGCCTGGCATCGCTGGAGGCCACATCGCCTGGCAGGAAGAGCGACGCGACGCCGCACGCTTCACTCAGCCCGAAATGATGGCGCAAGATGCGCCGCAGGCTGTCCAGGACTGTTGGAGCTTCGGCCGTGCTCATGCAATCTCCTCCCCGAGCCAACGGACGACGGCTGAAATGTCCTCATCGCTTTCGGTCCCCGCGGCCCAACGCCAAAGCAAATACGCCGGCGGAGCGCGGCGAATGCACACGCCCATGCGCCGGACCGAAGTGGGTTCGGCGGAGGCATCCGCGATTTCGTCCGTTTCGAGGCCGCGTTGGTTCCGCCGTCTGCGCCAGGCCGTGGGACGCCACGGAGCATCGTTTTCCTGCAAGTGCCAGATGCAGCAACGGACTGGGTGTCCGTGCATTCTGCGTGGCGGCGCCGGACTCGAAGCCCCCGAGTTGGATTTGCACGGCGTGCGGCGCAACTTCCTTCGTGCCGGTTTGGCAAGGACTCTGGAAAAGCACGGTTGGGACATCACAGGCCGCGGCCCAGAGTTTTTCGATCTGGCCCGAGGAATTCTCGGCCGCCTTTGAAGCGCGAAGACTTCCCAGCGTGCGACCGGTTTCCGGCGGGGCCGGAGAACACCGGTTCTTCCACAGAGCGGCGACCATCCGGCGCAAGGCCAGTTCGACCACCACGCTCCAGCACGTCCACCCGGCGTCCTGCATCGCAGGGTAGTACCACGCAAACCTCCGGATGCGCGCCATTTCTTCGTAAACCGTCCGGAACGTGTCGTGCACCACCGGGTCCTGGAGGCTGTACCCGGCGAAAACGACCGTGCGCGTCCGCAGCAGGGTGCGCAGGAAATCCGCCGCCCAGGAATCCTCGCGCCAATTCTGGATTTCGCGGTAGGTAAAAACCATGGAACGCAAATAATCGCGCAACGCCTCTCTCCACTCGCGTTCGTTGGAGCCGTTCGGTTTCACATCCCGGTAAGTGCGAGCGCAACCGTGCATCTTGATGAGCACCGCCGTGCGATGAGCTTTGCCCTCGGAGAAGAACTCAGCCGGCGAAGTGATCCGAACGTAATCGGAGAACATCGTGGGCGGCAGCGGATTCTCCGGCCCCAGCGTGCGATCTCGGAATCCGGCCAGCCGATAAGCCCCTTCCAGGAGGAGGTCGAAATTGGGTGTCACGGTCGTCGTGCAAAGCCCCCCCGCGCCAGCCGAGCAATGATGTGGTGCCGAGGCAGCAATTTGTTCCGGTAAGCGGCGGCCACCTCCTCCAGCGTGCCCGCGCAGGGATCGCCACCCATGATGAGCGGGTTCCGAAAACCCATCGTGTCGAGGAACAGCGCTTTGCCCGCGGCGCGAATGAGACTCCGGTCGGCTTCTGGCCCGGCATCCAAAATATCGCGGACCCATTCCAGCAGATAAGGCAGAAGTTCATTATCGAGCGGCACGTCGTCCAGCGCTCCTGTTCGATCGCCGCCCGGTGCAATCACGAATTCGTTTTTCCTCGGCGCAAACCGCCTCGAACCATCTCGAGTCTTTCTCGCCGGTTTCTCGAACGGCAAGTTTCAGCAACTCGCCAAACGCGCTGCAAAACCAATCGTTGGTTTCGTAGTAGCGCTCGGCCAATTTCTTGATGTGGGCGTCGGTGTAGGGAAAACGCGGTGGGTTAGGCGGCGGCGGATTGGGCATCGCAAGGTCGAATGTACTCTGCAAATCCTCGCGAATCCGGGCGCCCGCCTCACCCAGCGGCTGGCACAGGGAAAGCAATCGAATCAACAACCGCGTGACCAGCCGCCAGCCGGAGGTCTTTTCGCTGTCCAACGAGAATCCCGCGCCAATGAAGAAGACCACGTCGCCCTCCAGGACCAGGCCAGCCAGGCGTTGCAGAGCTTCGGCGGGGAAAGACATGGGTCACTTCAGCTTTTGAGCCGGACGCGGAACCGGGCGGGCCTTGATCTCGGGCCTTCCGTTTTCGCGCACGAATGCCTCCAGGTCCTGCTGCACGGCTTTGAACTCGCGGTGTCCGGTCCGCAACGCCGGACAAGGCTTTCTTCAAACCCTCGACCAGACGGCGCCATTCCGATTCGCGTTCGAGCTCGTGAATCTGGAATCCAGAGAAGGGCCGCAGAAAAGTCGGCGCGTCTTCCCAGGCCACGCCGCGCAAAAGCAGCGGGACCAACCGAAAGGAGCCGCTCGGCGCCCGCTGCAGCCGCGCCTGAGCTTCCGCATAATCTTGCGCCTGGATTCTCTCGCTCCCACCCGCCCCGATGAACACAAGCCAAATCTTACTGGCTGCCCGCACTTCGAGTCGCCGATCGCGCACACGTTCGCCGGCCACGATGTCGCGCCGATCAAACCAAGTTTGGATTCCCTCGCGCTCGAGCCGATAGACGATGGACTCGGCTTCTTTCGAATCGCGCGGGCTGCACGACACGTAAACCTGGGGTAGCGATTCTTCCCGCGCTTTGCGCTTTTGAGGCATGGCTTTTTTGGCAACCATTCAGTCTGCAAACGGCAAATGTTTAGCGGCAAAAATCTCTTCGCGAAGGAACAGAATGATCAGCGCCATCCGTGACCACTAAGCCACTGTTTTGCCCGAGGGCTTGCCCTCAATCTTGGTCGGCCGGAGATCATTGCTCATACGGAAGACATTGGCATCGACGACGCGCTTGAGCTCAATTTCCACCATCATCGTCTCATTGGGAACAAGCACCCGCCGCAGTTCCGTGAGGGTCGAGCGGAAGTCCAGCTCCCGATAAAAGGCCAGGCCTGAAGTCGGCCGAGCCAGGATGCAGAACCCCAGATGGCCGTTGAGACCCGGTTGCTGAAGCCCTGCGAACATCGTGTCGTGATCCAGATAGTAAGTCAGTTTGCCGGGATTGCGGCGGTTGCGCTGGCGGTCCACGAAAAAACCGGGCGGCAAATCCTGCTCGCTATATTCAGGTCCCGCGGTGAGGTAAAGATCGTAGTCGGGCAGGGTTTGGCCGCGGTCGTCGATCAGCCGAAACACGACCTGGATGCAGCGGCTGTTGCGGTATTCGCGCGTGCCGAAGAGCGTTTGCTGCCGGTCGATTCTTTCGTCCTCTTGCGTTTGCGCCGTCAACGCCGCGAGTTCGTCCCGGGCGGCGGCGTATTCCGCGCGGTTGGTGACCTGAAGGCACCGCAGCACCCAGCGCGCCGTGGGATGTTCGAGCGGCACGCCCAGTCGATTGGCGATGCGGCGCGGGCGTTCTCCGTTCTCAGACACGCTGCGAATGATGCCGAGGTCGTCTCCCGAATGCGCCAGGGCTGGCAAAACGCCGAAGGCCGTCGGCTTGCTGCGGTAGGTTTTCTTCACGGTGAGCCCATTTTTCTGGTCCTGAACAAGGTGGAGGAAACTGTAGTTCAGGTTCGCGGCGGCCACGCGGACGACGCCGTCCGAGCCGATTTCGTCCGTGTAAGAGTTGAGCGCGTCGTAAAGCGCGCGATCTATTTTTTGTCCCGTGAGCACGAACGGGAAAACCCCGCCGCTCACGCAATCGTAATCGAGCCGCGCTTCGTTCAGTTCCCATTGCGGGTCGCTGCCCAACTCCAGCCAATCCAAGACGCGCTCGCCGGGTTCGACGCCCTGGAGAAGATGTTTGATGCGGGACAAGCGGCCCTTGCCCAGTTGCGCGAGGGCGGAACCATGATTGGCGGGTGCCAGCATGACCAGGTGGCTGAGCGGGCATTTCTCGAGCCGGCCGCGGTAGTAGAGATTTCACTTCGACCAAAGCAGCGTTGGGCTTGACCTCGGTTTGCAGAAAATCCGGCGTCAAATTGACGAACGTCACCGGGCTGCGGCTTGAGTTCGAGACGCTCAACGCCAACGTCGCGCTTTTCGTCATTTGGTAGATTTGGAGCCGGGCGGGATGATTGGGCGCCGGCGTGATCTGCAGGGGAACGTCCACGAGCACGTCCGCCCGCAAGCCCGAAGCCGAGGAAAGCGTCACGCGAGCCAAACCCGCGTCCTTGGCCGTGATCGCCACCAGGCTGGTGTCATTTGCCACGCGAGAAGCCACCGCGACCTCCGTGTTCGCCGACGCCATCATTTTGACCGTGCCCTCACCCAGCACGCCGATCTGCCCGGTCGCGCCGGTCTGGATCTCGATGGCGTCCGTGCTCACCGCCAAGGTCTGCGGGCGGATGCCGCGCGCTTTCTGAACGTCTGCGATGTCGGGAATTTGCGAAATGATTGCCGTCTCGACCAACCGCAAGGCCGCGACCACTACCTCGATCAACTTGGCTCCGGCGAGCGAAAGCCGCGTGGCATCGACTTCTCCGGCGCGCGCGGTTTGGAAGCGAGACTCGGCTTCCGCGACGAGGTTGGCCCCCTGGTTGTAGGCTTCGGCGCGCTCCTTCGCCGTAAAGATTTCCTGGAGATTCGGGATGACGGCGGCGGACCCGGCCAGAATCACCACGGCTCTTGAACTGCCTCCGCTGACGGCCCCGAGAGTCGCCGCCGCCGCCGCCGCCAGGACCTGCGCCGTCGCAGACGTTTCCCGCGCAATGCGCGAGACGGTGGCCTTTTTGCGCAACAGGTCCCTGACTTGCGCGGCGAAGATGACCGCGTGCCGATCGGTCACCGTGAAGCTTTCAGGTGTTCGGTTCGTGAGTTCTTTCCAATTGAACTTCCACGGGTCAAGCCCGGCTTTCTCAGCCGCGGCTCGCTCGACCGGACTGGGCATGTGCCGATGGTAATGGCGGCAGCCGGTTGACGAGAACGAGAGCGTCGCGGCCACGGCGATCATCGCCGCGCGTTGAAAGATGGATTGGTTCATGAAGTTCCTTGATGGATGGAATAGGCTGCTTTGCCGAACTTGGACCACTGCGTTCCTTTCCCCAGATTTCCTGGGCCTATTAAGAACTTCTTGGAAGGTCCCCGCAAGCGTTTTCAGCGGTAGTGCAGCGATTCTCAATTTGAGTTCGGTAGGGCGAGCCTGTCCCCAGCGAGCCGAGTCGGACGTGTTCCACGCACGTCGAGCGGCTCGCCGAGACGGACTCGCCCTACCGGGAACCGTTCGAGGTCATGGGAGCAGTCCATAATGCACTCTGGTACCCGCTTTGCCCGCGCTTGCGCGGAGCGAGCGATCAGACTAGAGTTAGCGCACTAATTCGTGCCCCCGATGAAACGATTCGGAACCATCGAAGAGAGGTATCCCATGAAAACTTGTCTCCTTTCGCTCGCCGCGGTCTGTCTCGCCTCGATCACCGGCATTGCCGCCGCGGAAACCGCGCCAGCCGGGGACGCTCCGTCACCCCAGGCCGTCACGGCTGATGAACCGAAAAGCTCCGCTGCCGCCAAAGCGGCTCCCAACGCCCCGGCCACGGACCTGGCCAGGCGCATCCAAGCTGTGACGAATCCGAAATCGCCCGTGGTGGCCGAGATCGTGAAAATGGTGGAAGCGGGACTCGATTCGTCGGTTATCGAAGCGTTCATCCAGACCGCCATCGTTCCGCCGCTTCGCCCGGACGAAATTCTGTTTCTCCATGAAAAGGGCGTTTCATCCCAGGTGATCACGACCCTTATCAAACGGAGCGGCGAGGTGAAGGCGCAGCAGGCACAGAAGGAATCCCAGGAGCGGTTGACCCAGCAGCAGGCTAATCAAGCTGCCGCCGCGGCCCAGCCCGCCTCGCAACCGCAAGCGCCGGCCACGTTCAATTACTATGTCACGCCGCCCGTTTATCCGAGCTACACCTACAGTTATCCGGTCTATTCGTATGCCTACCCGATTTACACTTACAGCCACGCGTGGCCCTATCGGAGTTCGTATTATTCGCCGGCGTGTCCGCCTTCCTACGCGGCTCGGTACAACAATTTTCGTTATTCGCACCAGCCGCACTCGAGCTTAAGCGTGGGGATTCACACGCCTCGGACGGCCTCCTTCTTCTCCTCGCGCTGGATGTGGAATGGGACGACGGGCAAGCCGGTGGACTTTCATCGTTGAGCCGGTTCAAATCCGATTCGCTGGATCGCGCGAACCGCCTGTTCACGCACACTGTAAGACGAATCATTAGTCAGAGCGGAGAGCGTCGGCAGGGCCGTTCGCGCCTCTACTCCGAAGCGTCCCAAAGCCCACGCCGCTGTGATGCGAATCTGATCACTCTTCTCGCCCAGCCGCGGGATTAACAAGGGCACGATCTCCTCCGATTGCCGGGCGAGAGTGCCCAACGCGGCGATGGCTGACACTCGCACGGCCTCGCTCTGGCTCGTGAATGCGGATTGCAGTGGAGGAATGGTCTCCGGACCGATCGCGACCAGGACTTTGACCGCCTCGACGGAACGGTTGCCGTCCAGGAATGGCATGATTCGCGCGATGGCCGGCACCGCCAGCGGTCCAAGGACGCGGCAGGCTTGAAGCGCGCTTCCGTAGCGGTCCTCGGCTGGCGTCAGTTGGAGCGGGATGAATGGATATTGCTCGCCAAGATTGATCAGCGCGCGTTTGAGGGCGGAATCTCTCGCGTGAAGAAGCCGGATGAGAATGGGCAAAGCATTCGTGCCGATGGCGCGGATGGCCTGTCCGGCGGTTTCGTGCTTTGCGGGGTCGAGTGTGTCCAGGTCTGCCAGCCAGGCGCTGAGTTTTTTGTCGTGATAACTCGGCTCGGGCAAGTGCCAGGCGCGGAAAGCCAGGACGGCGATGAGAGAGGTTAGAAAAAGGGTGGTTGCAGTGGTGGATGTTGTGATGCCCGCTTACAGACCCAAAAGGCGGGAAAGGTTACAGCGGGCGAGAGGAAGAGGGTTACAGCCGATGAAGCCCGACTTTGACCGGCAGGCCAGCGTTTCTCATTCTGGCTCTAGTGATTGGCTTTCAATGCTCTGCCTGGCGGAATTGTTCCAACGCCGCGATTTCCTCAAAAGAAGGCGCGTGCCACAACCGCAGTTCGAGCTTCCCGAATGCTTGAGTCACCAAGGTCCGTCCATCCGGTGAAAATGTGGCGAAGAATACGCCGTTATCATGCTGGAACGTCGCCATTTCCTGTCGGGAAGCGACATGCCAAAGCCGCGCCGTATGGTCGCCGCTGGCCGAAACAAGCGTCCGCCCGTCCGGTGAAAATTCCAGGCGATAAATGCCTGCTTTGTGTCCGACCAAAGTCGCAATCTCGCGCAACGCGGTTCGGTCCCACAACTTGATCAGGTTATCCGACGCGCCTGTGGCGAGCAGTTTTCCATCCAGAGAAAACGCAGGCACGACATAGGCGCCACGGTGTCCCCGCAACACGCCGACCTCTCGAAGGCTCGGCAATTCCACCAGCGTTAGAGTTTGGTCGGTGGCCGAAAAAGCCAGAAGGTTCTCATCCAGGGAAAAATAGGTTCCCTGAACGCGAGCCCGCGTGACGAGCGAACCAAGGCGGGCGCCGCGACCCATGTCCCAAACCGCGACCTGTTTCGCGTCTGTGCCTAGACGGATCGCGACGAATCGGCCCGACGATGACAACAGCCCAAATTGACCTTGCATCTGGGCGCTCGGTTCGTCGATGTTGACGACTCTCGCCGGTTCAGATCGTGAGGGTTCCCACAGCTTCCACGTCAAATTCGACGACAGAGTCGCGATCCTGTTGTCGCGAGCGCTCCAGGTGAGAACACGCGGAGAATCATTGAATTGCCTTTCAGAGCGGCCGCTTTGAATGTCCCAGATTGTCATTCGAGCATCATTCCCCGACAAGTATCGTCCTTCCGTGCCAGCAGTCACACGCGCCGGCTGGGCCCCGTTCGGAGGAATGCTCCGTCCAGCCATAAACTTTCCATCCGGCGAAATGGCCGCGGGCGAATCCCGCGTCGAGCCTCCGGACGTAATCCCATCGGACGATCGGGCAGTTGCTACATTCCAGAGTTTGATGGTCGTATCACGGCCGGCGGTGGCCAAGGTCTTGCTATCGCGCGAAAAGGCGGCGGCCCAGACTTCATTGCCATGTCCACGGAAAACATCCAGCTCGCGGCCACTCTTGGTTTCCCAAAGGCGCACGGTTTGATCGGGGCCGCCGGAGGCGTAGAACATTCCATCGGGCGAAAATGCCAGGGCCCGAGCCCGATCGATATGGTTGCTGCCAAAGTGCAAGCAGTGCCCCGTGGAGGTATCCCAGACAGCAGTCCGTCCATCGTAGTAGCCCGCGAGGATCTTTGAACCGTCGTGGGCGAGCGCGAAGCGATAGACGCTGGCCGGTGGTTCGAAAGCTTGAAACTGCCGGACCAACTGGCGGGTGCGTGCGTTCCAGACTGTCATTACGTTTCCAGCGCCCACCGCGGCGACTAACCTTCCATCGCCCGAGAATTCTACCCATCGCCCTTCGCCAGGGAGCGTCTCGACAACCGAATTGGTGGCACCGTCCCAAAGTTGCACGACAAAGGCGCCTCGTCGTTGATCCCAATTGTCGATTGCCACCAACATTTCAGTGGGAGAAGCGGCCATCGTCCGAGGTGTAGGCGCCAGGCCTCCCCCGAAACGATGGCGCAGCGTTCCGCTCGACACATCCCACACCATGATTTCGCCATCTCCTGAGCGCATTAAAACGCTTTGGCCATCGTGGGTGAAAACAACGGACCAGCAACTTTCGGAATTCCCCCTGATGGTCGTCAGCAGACGGCGGCCACGCCAATCCCATAACTTGACGGTTCGATCCTGACTGCACGACGCCAGGATCGCGCCATCCGGCGAGAAGGCCAGATCGGTTATTGTGTCGGAGTGGCCGGACAGCGTCACCGCCTCGTCACCCTGTGCCGCTTTCCAGAAATACCGCCATTCCCAGCCGCGGAAATCCTCCTCGCCTGGACCGGGGCGATGCCGGTCGAGCAAGTCGCGCGCTCGGCCAAAATTGTTGTTCAACAGGGCTTGCTGGATGGAGTTCATGTCCGCAGCGTACAGGCGCTCGCGGGCGATGCGTTCGTTGGCGCGCGAACGCTGATTCGCCGCGGAAATTCGAATCGCAGCCACGGTCGAGCCAATCGCCACGATGAGCAGGAGCAAAACCGTGGCGGCACTGAGGCTCGCCATCACTGGATTCCGCCGACACCAGCGCCAGACCATTTCCGTGCGAGCAATCGGTCGCGCTTGTATCGGTTCGTTTCTCAGGAACCGGTCCAACTCGGTGGCTAGTTCTTCGGCGGAACCGTAACGGCGGTCCGATTCCTTCTCCAAGCACTTCAGACAAATCGTCTCCAAATCCACCGGCACGCTCGCGTTCAAGAGTCGCGGCGAGACCGGTTCGGCGTTCACCACCTGCTGTAATGTTTCGGTCAACGTCTCGGCTTGGAACGGCGGACGTGCAGTCAACAGGTAGTAAAGAATTCCGCCGAGTGCATAAACGTCCGTGGCGGCGCTCAAATCCTTTCGCGCCATCGCTTGTTCAGGCGACAAGTAATTCGGCGTCCCCAGCACTTGGCCTGTGAGGGTCAACTCGCTTGGAGTCCCGGCTTCAGCCGGTTCTGGCGCCGGGCCGCCTGAAGGCGGGACTCCAAACCGCTTCGCCAGGCCGAAGTCGGTAATGCGCACCCGGTTCTCCGTATCGATCAACACGTTCGACGGCTTCAAATCTCGGTGCAAAATCCCTCGCTCATGCGCCGAGTGAATCGCTTCGGCGATGGTCTTCACGTACGCCGCGGCTTTCTTGGGAGCGAGCGGTTTGTCCCGGACCAACTGCGCCAGGTTCTGCCCGTCCACATATTCCATCGAGAAGTAATGCTGGCCGGCGGCACAACCGATTTCGAAGATCGGAACGATATTCGGATGTTTGAGGCTGGCGGCCGCTTGGGCTTCGACGCGGAAGCGTTGGATGAACGCATCACTGGACAATTCGCCAAAGAGGAGCAGCTTGACCGCGACGATGCGGTTCAAGTTTTTCTGCCGCGCCTTATAGACAATTCCCATTCCGCCGCGTGCGATCTCTTCGATCAACTCGTAGTCGCCCAAAGCGCGTGGGACGAACGGGGACTGGCTGAAGGCTGAAGCTGTCGGAGCCGAAACGTGGAGCGTCAGAGGATTCGAGCGTGGATGTGGGCACAGTCTCGGGCGCGTCATCCGCGACGGCTAGCCGCATCAGGCAGGCTGGGCAATTGCCTTCCACCGCGTCAGCGGGCAACGCCGCTCCGCAACTTACGCACGTGCGTGGAGTCTGCATGGCATTCTTTGAGAGGAAGAGCGGGATCGGTTCCGCATCTCTGAAGTCTCTCTTACGCGAAAGGATTCACGACCGCCACGCGCGCCTTGGCAAAATCGCGATCGTTGCGCGTGGCGATAGTCAAGCCATGGGTCAGCGCGGTTGCCGCGATCATGCTGTCCTTGATCGGCATCGACTGGCCGGAGGCACGAAGGGCGGCGAGCAGTTTTGCCCAGCGCAGACCGGTGGACGCTTCCCAAGGCAAGCAGACGATGCGACCGACCCCTTCCGTGAACCACCGGGCGAGCCGCTGCCGCCGTTTGCCAGCCGGCAGGAGCAGAATGCCGAATTGAATCTCCCCGAGAATGATCGGATCGATGGCGATTTCGCGCTCGTGGCGGCGCAGCCAATCCAGCGCCTTCGCGTCCGGCGCCGGTTTGGTGGCTTCACTGAGCACGTTCGCGTCCACCAAGTAGGTCACAACGTATCGGTGGATTCCGATGCGACCGCCACGAAGAAGCCCTTCTCTGGGCAGGTGAGAAGCCAGTCCACGAGTCCCTCGTTCGGGCGAGGCGCGCGGCGCACCAGCCGGTAATCCCCGCAATCCAGGCGTTCAATCTCAAACTGCTGTCCGGCTTCGATGCGGTCTAGCCGACGGATTTTGGCGGGCAAAACGATTTGCCCCTTGCTGGAAACAGAGGTCGTCATGCCGCGTAAGATTTCGTCTTACTTCCCGGCTGTCAAACGCCAAATCCGCCAGCACCGTTGAAGCTTCGGGCTTTATAGACGATTCGCTCCACGCGAAGGAGACTAACCGAAAAGTCTCTCCGGCGGAAATTCCGATGTTCATCGGCTTTGCTCGGCCTGCCGGATTTGCTCCCGCGCCGCCATCTCGGCCAACGACGGCGCACGCCAGAGTTCGATGGAACCAGTCGCGCCAAAGCGACGCAGCACTCCCGCGGCCAGCCTTTCGCCGTCGGGTGAAAACCTGAGTGATCCCACCATCAGCCCAGGCCGTGCCAGACCGAGGAGCTCTTGGCCGGTGGTGACGTTCCATAGAAGAATCGTTCCGTCCGTGGAACCTGTCGCCAACGTGCGCCCATCCGGAGTGAACGCGAGGCCGTGGACCCAGGTGATATGGCCCTTGAACTCACGGAGAAGACGCGCGGATGGCACGTGCCACACGCGCCCGCCCAATTTTAAAACAGGCTCTACGGCCGCCGAAGCCAATAATGTTCCATCGGGCGAAAACGTCATCGCCGAGAGGGCGATTTGTGGCCCGAGAGCGAACACAACAGCTTTCGCGCGAAGCGCTGCCAAAGCTTGATCGTGTCGTCCGCTCCCGCGGTCGCGAGAATCCGCTCGTCGCTCGTAAACGCGGCGACTGGGGCAACGGCTCCGCGTTCACGATCTGCTGCAACGTCTCCGCCAGCGTCGCCGCTTGAAACGGTGGACGCGCCGTGAGCAAGTAATAGAGAATCCCGCCCAGGGCATACACATCGGTCGCCGCGCTGACTTCCTTGCGCGCCAAGGCTTGCTCGGGCGACAAATAGTTCGGTGTGCCCAGCACCTGGCCTGTGAGGGTCAACTCGCTCGTAGTCCCGGCTTCAGCCGGTTCTGGCGCCGGGCCGCCTGAAGGCGGGACTACCAACCGCTTCGCCAGGCCGAAGTCGGTAATGCGCACCCGGTCCTCCGTATCGATCAACACGTTCGACGGCTTCAAATCTCGGTGCAAAATCCCTCGCTCATGCGCCGACTGAATCGCTTCGGCAATGGTCTTCACGTACGCCGCGGCTTTCTTGGGAGCGAGCGGTTTGTCCCGGACCAACTGCGCCAGGTTCTGCCCGTCCACATATTCCATCGAGAAGTAATGCTGGCCGGCGGCGCAGCCAATTTCGTAAATCGAGACGATATTCGGATGTTTGAGGCTGGCGGCCGCTTGGGCTTCGACGCGGAAGCGTTGGATTGAACGCATCACTCGACAATTCGCCAAAGAGG
The DNA here is from genome assembly GCA_016871535.1 of Verrucomicrobiota bacterium. NCBI lineage: Bacteria > Pseudomonadati > Verrucomicrobiota > Verrucomicrobiota bacterium. Next base: position 4,409 of record VHCZ01000081.1, on the reverse strand, counting down.
AGCAGCTTGACCGCGACGATGCGGTTCAAGCTTTTCTAGTCCACTTTGAAAGAATCGGCCTTTTGGACGGCCAAACTCATGGGCCGCGTTTTTCGCGGATGATCCGCTCGCCGATCGCGCGCATTTCCTAGAATGAGTAAGGCGTGAAGGGGCCATCGGCCGCTTTCAGCAACTCGGCCTCAAGTTCGGGAGTGTCCTGTTCCAGATCGAGCGGGCCGACCGGATACAGCGTCACCTCCTGATCGCCATCTTTCAGAACGACCAGTTCGCCTTCGTTCACCTCCGCGATGATTCGTGGCAGATGCCCTTGGGCCTCGGAAACATTGAGAATCTTCATTGCGGGGAGTGTAGCCTCGAGCCCGCGGCCAAACAAGCTCCATGAAACTCGTGAAGGGGTCGTGAAGGGGTCAGTCCCGGGACAGTCCCGGGACTGACCCCTAGACGTGCTCGTTTCAAGCGCCCCGCCTGATGACCGCCACCAAGCGCCGAGTTTCGCGCAACTTCCTGCGAGCCTCACCGGTCCTTCGCTCGCGCCGCTTCTGCCGCCTCGATCTCTGCGAACGAAGGGGCGCGTCGAATCGTAAAACCCACGTCGCCTTGGAAGACCAGAGCCAGATCCTTCTCGGAAAATAAGACTCGATCTCCGCCGGGCCGTTCCAAGGTCATGAGCTCCAGGCTCGTTTCGACATTCCAAAGTTTCAACGCATCGCGGCCTGCTGTGGCCAATGTGCGACTGTCGGACGAAAAGGCCACGCCAAAAACCCCTAGGGTGTGGCCGAGCAAGTTTGCCTTTAGCGTGCCGGTGGGAACGTGCCAGAGCTTGGCTGTGTTATCGACGTTCGCGCTCGCGAGGACTTGGCCGTCAGGCGAGAATGCCAGATCACTAATCCATTCTTTGTGAGCATCCCAACCAGAGATTCTTGTGCCGGAGGCTACGTCCCAGAGTTCGATCCGCGAGTTGAACGGGCGCGTGCCGGAACTCATTTGTCCGAACGCGCGCGAACCCTCGGGCACCAAACCGACCGCGAGAAGCCGCCCGTCCGGAGATAATGCAATGGGATCAGGCTGGCTTGGAAATGAAAGCGTTCCCACAAGCTCGCCCGTCGTTCCATTCCAGACGTAAACATTATCCAGACGAGCAGCCAGGTAATCTCCGCTCGCTGCCCAAGTGAGCAGCGGTTGGGCCGCGCTTGAAGCCGGCGGACGCAGGTCCCTTTCGAGGATCGGTGATTTCTGTCCGCGAGAAACGGTCCAAAGTTGGACAGCGCCGTTCCTGAGTGCTGATGCCAAGCGACGGCCATTGGGCGAGAGTGCATTCGTTTGCATTTCGGCAGGCAACGCTTGCGAGTCCAGCTTCGTCCAAGTCTGCGCGTCTCAGAAACTCAAGAACTTCCCCGTCGAGGCCACAAGCACACGTTCCTGTTCTGTCAGACCAAAGCTTCTTGCGCTAGGGTCTTTCAGTTGATTCGCCAAGCCGGGGCGTCCTGCAAATATTTCAGAACTCCAAAGCTTGATTGTCCCGTCCTTGCATCCGGTGGCCAGGGTCTTGCCATCAGGCGTGATGGCCAGCGCCCAGATTTCGTTGCCATGAGCGGGGATTGAGCCGATGTGAACGAGATTGGCCGCCGCAGTTACGTCCCAAACGTCCAGATTGTGGCCCCAGGAACATGTTACAAGAGTCTTGGCGTCGGGCAAGAAGGCCAAGCGGGTAACGATGTATTGGTGAGGTACATTGGCGAGCAGTGCACCTGTCTTGGTTCCCCACAGTTGGATGGAACTATGATTGGCTGTCACACCGTGAGCTGTGGCCAAAATTGCTCCGCTTGTCGAGAAGGCGAGAGAAAGGAAGTGACCCGGCACATTGGCAGCCCGCAAGACGGTTAGCGGCTGCTCCGCTTCGCCCGTTGTTTTGACAGACGAGGTCTTCCAAAGCTCGATAACCGTCCTCTCTCCTTCGATTACACTAACGGCCAGAATCGATGCGTCTGGAGAAAAGGCGGTCGCTTCCATTCGAACGCCACCGAGCGATCTCCTTTTGAATGGGGAAGAGTCCGCACAAGTCGCCATGACGTGGTCTCCCAGACTAGGAAGGCGTTTGTTCCATAAGTGACAAGGGTCTGGCCATCGGGCGAAAGAACGAGCGAACCCATCGCGCCGGGAAGACGCTTTTCATGGGCAAACGATGGCCCTGTGCGCACGGCGACTCCTTCTCCGCCGCCGACAATTAAGGCGTCGCCAGTTGGCGAAACTGCCAGGCGACGAATGTTACCGACATTCACTCGAATCGGCGCGGAAGTTCGAGAGGCAAGATTCCACGCCCTGACGGTGTCGTCGTAGCCTCCTGAGAAAAGCGTCTGACCATCCGGGCTAAAGGCAACCGCCATGACTCGATTGCTGTGGCCTGCGAGCGTAAATTGCTCCTGGCCTTGGCAAAGTTTCCAGAGATAACGCCACTCAAATCCTCGCAGGTCAGCAGCGCCTGCCACGTTCGTATATTTGTTCACCAATTCGATGGCTGCGCCGCGATTACCTTCGTTCAACGCGACATGCGCGACCCTCATGTCAGCGGAGTAGGCTTGGAGCCGCAGTCGAGCATTGGTTTGACGTTGTTCTAGATTGGTCCGCCGTTGTTGAATGACGAAGCCGACAGATCCGGCATACAGAAACAGAACCGAAGCGGTCACCGCGATGGTCAGTGCCTTGTTGCGTTTCACCCACGACTTGAACTCGGCCATAGCGCCGGTCCGATAAGCTTTGACCACGCGTCGATCAATGGATGCTTGCAAATCTTCAGCGAGATCAGCGCTCGACGAATAGCGCTCCCTCTTCTCGCGCGCCATTGCTTTCTCGCAAATCGAAATCAATTCTGGCGGCGCCGCAGGATTCAATTGATGCACGCGCTTGGGCGGTCCTTGAATCACCATGCCGAGAATGGTACGCGGAGAAATGCGCGCGCCTGGCTCCACATACGGCGCCTGGCCTGTGAGGAGGTTGTAAAGAATCCCGCCCAGCGAATAAATGTCCGACGCCTGGTCCACTTCCTCGACTTCTCCGCGCGCCTGTTCCGGCGCCATGTACGCTGGCGTGCCCACCACCGAACCGTCCATCGTGATCAACGGCGAATCCGGCGTGCTCTCCGCGGCCTCCAATCGCGGCGAGTGCAGCGACGCCGAGGTGAATGGCGTGTCCTTCGGGCGGATGTCGTGCAGGTCCTTCTTGCCCGTGATTTTCGCCAGGCCCCAGTCCATCACATAGACCTCGCCGAAGCGGCCCACCATGATGTTGGCCGGCTTGAGGTCGCGATGGATCACGCCTTTGCTGTGGGCGTAGGCCAGCGCCTGGCACGCCTTAACCAAAACTCCCACCGCGCGCGGGAGATTCCATCCCTCACCACGCTTCAACTCAGCACCGCAGTGCGTTCGACTCCCTCTCCCTGCGAGGGACGAGTGGGGAGAGAGCCGGGGAGAGGGGACCTCAGAGCCAGCACGATCCTCCTCTCCCCCTCCCTCTCCTCCCGCGGGGGAGGAGAGGGAGAAGGCACCGGCGTTTCGACCGCTGACTTTACCGCCGCTGCTCCAGCCTTCACCCGCGCGGGCCAGCTTGAAGATCTCGTTCAAGTCGCGCCCCTTCACAAGTTTCATCGTGTAGTAGGGCTGGCCTTGTGGGTCGAATCCAACCTCGTGCACCGGCACGATGCCGGGATGATCGAGTTGCGCCGTGACTTGAGCCTCTTCGAGGAACCGGGCGAGCCCAAGTTGTGAAGCGGGATCCAACGTGGGCTTCCCCTCACCCGCCTTGCGGGCACCCTCTCCCATCGGATGGGAGAGGGCTGGAGTGAGAGAAGTCATCACCTTCATCGCCAGCGTGCGCGAAAGCTCGCGATCCCGCACCCGCAGGATGACGCCCATGCCGCCGCGGGCGATTTCCTCAATGAATTCGTAGTCGCCGACCGAGCGCGAGGCATCCGGAGTGTCGAGCGTGGAGCGTTCGGGCGTTTCGCGCCGGACGCGACGACGGTTCCCGCGGAATCATCACCGGCGGCCAACCGCATCAGGCACGCCGGGCAATTGCCCTCCGGCGCATCGGCGGGAAGCGGGGCTGCGCAGGTGGGACAGGCCCGCGCGGGCGTTTGCGGCGAAGGGCTACGGGAATTCATGGCCTCAAGATGCTCGCATCGATTACGGCCAGGCGAGCCTTCGGATGTCTCTGGCGCAACGTGCAGCGGTTCCACTTGCCTTCAAGCTGGCGTAGAACATTTCGCCGTTCTGCGTCCGAGAGACGCCGGCATTTGACTTCTGCCACCAGCAACTGCGCCTGGTCTTCCGGATCGGGCGCGACCAAATCCAGTTCCACATCGCTCTCCCAATAGCGTTGCGCGCCGGCAAATCGCGCGCGACAAAAATCCTCGA
>VHCZ01000080.1 GCA_016871535.1 Verrucomicrobiota bacterium | reverse complement strand
GTTCTGCTCACTCGAAATGACCTTTTGTTGGTTGTTAGCTGTTCTTGAACAAACATATTTCAACCAATATTGACGGGCATTTCGAGCTTTTTTCTTTTTTCAAGCCAATAATCACGCTTGTTGCAGGACTAGTGATGTGTCTCCATGCGACAAGTGGAGAACTGTTTGCTCATGTGCCACAGCTTGGCATAAAAGTCCTCGAACGATTTACTGGCGAGCCAGCGTTTCAGCGGCGCGCATTCAACAAGGCACGCAATCTCCACTTCCTTCGCGGCATTTTCCAGCGTGCCGGGAGCAGTGAGGCCAAGGAATCGCAGTGCGGAACAAAGGTTGGTCTTCCCGGCATTGTTTGGGCCGATCACGAGGTGGAGTCCTGTGGGCCGAAACTCGACATTGAGAAGGCTTTTGAAATTGCTGACGCGAAATCTCTTAAAGCATGTGGGTTTCTATCCTTTCCAGTCGGCTTGTTCAATAATGACCTTGGGTTGACAAACCCCACTCGGACCGGCAGCGTCGCGTCACCAGAATCCTGTGCCCGGCCTGAGCCACAACGCGAGCCTGTTGCTCTACACGCTGATCGCGATCGTCGCGCTCATCCTTCTCATCGCCAAGGTCAAGCTCAACGCCTTCGTAGCGCTCATTCTGGCCTCGCTGTTTGTTGGGCTGTGTGCGGGCATGAATTTGCCCGACATCGGCCGAAGCTTCGGGGAAGGAGTCGGCGCGGTGCTGAGTTCGGTCGCCATCGTCGTCGGTCTGGGAACGATCCTCGGAAAACTGCTCGCGGAATCGGGCGGCGCCGAGGTCGTCGCTCACACCTTGATTCGCGCGTTCGGCGAAAAGCGGATGCACTGGGCGATGTTGGTCATCGCCTTTGTCGTCGGCATTCCGGTCTGGTTCACCGTCGGTCTGGTTTTGCTCATCCCGATTGTGTTCACGCTCGCGCGGGAAACGCGCACGCCGCTGTTGCGCCTGGGCATTCCGCTGGTCGCCGGGCTTTCGGTCGCGCACGGATTGGTGCCGCCGCATCCGGGACCGATGGCCGCGATTGAACTGCTCAAGGCCGATCCAGGAAAAACGATCCTCTACTCCATCCTCGTCGGCTTGCCCACGGCCATCATTGCGGGCCCAATTTTCGGCCGCTTCGCCACGCGGAAGATTCACGTCGAACTCGGCGGCATTGGGGCGCAATTGACTCAGCGGCATGCCACGAAAAGCCCGCCGGCCTTCAGCCTCACGCTGCTGACGATTCTGGCGCCGATCCTGTTGATGATGGCGGCCACGCTGGTCGATGTCCTTTATCCGGCGGCTCAGGAAAAATTCGATTTGGTCCTGATGTCCGCTCCGGAGTCCAAACGCTCTCAGATTCTCGATGCCATTCGGACACTCAAGCCAGTTCTGGATGCAACCGGCGCCGAGAAGATCCTTGATTCGCTCCCCTCCCCTCTGCTCAGCGAGGTCTCGAAGCCTGACGCCGAGGTGGCGAAGAAGCACTTGGAGAGTGCCGGAGCTATCAGCAAAGTCCAAGGCAATCCGATTCGCGCCTGGAGCGGATTCTTGGGCCATCCAACGGTGGCGATGCTGGTCGGCGTTCTCTTCTCGTTCTACTCGTTCGGAATCGCGCGCGGGTTTGACCGGCAACAAATCTCCAGGTTCGCCGACGAATGCCTCGGTCCAGTCGCGCTGGTGTTGCTCGTGGTCGGCGCGGGAGGCGGATTCAGCCGCGTGCTGGTCACCAGCGGCGTGGGCGGCGCCATTGCGGACCTGGTGAAAGGGAGCGCGATTTCTCCGTTGCTTCTGGGTTGGTTCGTCGCGGTGCTCATTCGCGTCGCGACCGGCTCGGCAACCGTGGCCATCTCCACGGCCGCGGGAATCCTGGCTCCGATAGTCCTCGCGTCGCCGAGCACAAACCGCGAGTTGCTGATCATCGCCATGGGCGCGGGATCGGCGATCCTGTCGCACCTGAACGACGGCGGCTTCTGGTTTGTGAAGGAATACCTGAACATGAGCGTGGAGCAAACGCTGAAGACCTGGACGGTGTTGGAAACGATTATCTCTTTTGCGGCGCTGGCGTTGGTATTGCTGCTCGACGCACTTGTATAAGCCACACCTTTGCGCACGGCTGTCGGCGCAGTCGAGCACCCGATCTTAATCGCAATCCTGATCTTAATCTCTTGCCTTCGAGATTAGGATTACGAGCAAGAGTAAGAATCGGGGTCGGAGAAACGGCCGTCGTTTTCCGATTTGCAGTGTCGCTGGAATTCGATTCTCCTTTGCCCACGTATGTTGATTCTTGACGCACACCTGGATCTTTCGATGAACGCGTTGGAATGGAATCGCGACCTGACGCGTCCGATTCGTGAGATTCGCCAGCGCGAACACAGCCTGACGGATAAACCCGACCGAGGCCAGGGCACGGTTTGTTTTCCTGAAATGCGCCGGGGCGGCATCGGCCTTTGTGTCGCGACGCAAATTGCCCGCTACGTCAAGCGGAACAATCCTCTGCCCGGCTGGCACAGCCCGGAGCAAGCCTGGGGGCAAACTCAAGGCCAGCTCGCCTGGTATCGCGCGATGGAGGAAGCCGGGCAAATGGTCCAGATCAAAACTCGCGAGGGTCTCGAACGGCATCTGCGTCTTTGGCAGGGCACTCCTCCGCCCGATGCGCCCATCGGCTACGTGCTGAGCCTGGAAGGAGCGGATTCAATTCTCTCGTTGGCGCATTTAGAGCGGTCTCATCTCGAACGCTCGTACGAACAAGGGCTGCGCGCAGTCGGTCCCGCCCATTACGGCCCCGGCACTTATGCCCAGGGCACGGACGCCACGGGCGGCATCGGACCGCGCGGCCGCGAACTGCTCGCAGCCATGAAGAGCCTTGGGATCATCCTGGATGTCACGCATCTGTGCGACGACAGTTTCCGGGAGGCGCTCGATCACTTCGACGGCCCGCTCTGGGCCAGTCACTCGAATTGTCGCGCCCTGGTTCCGCACAACCGCCAGTTCACAGATGAGCAAATAAAAATCCTCATCGAACGCGGCGCGGTGATCGGCGCGGCGCTCGACGCCTGGATGATGGTTCCGGGCTGGATCAAACGCAAAACCACGCCTGAGTCCGCCGGCCTGAAGCTGGAGAAAATCGTCGATCACATCGACCACGTCTGCCAACTCGCGGGCAACACGCTTCATTCGGGAATTGGCTCGGATCTCGACGGCGGCTTTGGTCGCGAACAGTCCCCAGGGGACCTCGACACCATAGCGGACCTCGCGCGCATTCCCGCCATGCTGAAATCTCGCGGCTACAAAGACGCTGACGTGGCCCGCATCATGCATGGCAATTTCACCGACTTTCTCCGGAAACACCTGCCCTGATCTCCTGATGGCGCCTACTGTCCAGCGTAAAAGGCGTCCACCTTCGCCGCGACGTCCTTATACGCGATATCGACTTCGTAAATCTGCTTGAACTGTTCCATGGCATCTGCGGCTTTGCCCATCTTCTCCAGCACGCAACCCAGCGCGTAGATCAACTCCTTCTTTTCGTCGTCGAAGACGATCTTTTCCTTGATCGCGTTCTGGAAGGTGCGAGCGGCCAGGTCGTACATTCGCCGCGCGGCGAAGCATTGCCCCAGGTAGTTCAAAACGCTGATCCGCAAGTGAGGATTGGCCTGGGCCTTTTGAAATTCCTGAATCGCCTCGCTCAATTTTCCCGCCTGGAAATAGACCTCCCCCAGATCGAAGCGCACCTGAAGATCGGTCGGATATTTTTCGGCCCGGCGCTGGTACTGCGCCAGCCGGTAAGCCCCTCTCTCGGTGCGAAGCCTCGCCGCCTTGTCTTCGGCGCCCGGCTCAGACGGACTGATCTGGGCGATGGCCAGGTCCAGCTTTTTCAGATTCACCTGGACGATGGCGGCGTCCAGCGAGGGGTCGTTCGGACCTTCTGTGGCGACGATGCGGTTGTAGCAATCCAGCGCGCGGTCGTACTCCTTCTTATCGACGCAAAGCTCCGCGATGGTGCGCAGCAATTTCAGATTCTTCGGGTCCTTTTCAAACTGCGCTTCGTACTCCTGGATAAGTCGATCCGCCACCTCGCCGGCTTTCATCTGCCGCTTTTCCTGTTCCAAGGCGACGGCCTCGGAAGCGTCTTTGAGAATGTCCCGATAAGAACCCTCGCCATCTGCCAGGGCGTCGTAACCGCCTTCGCGCAGCGTCTTGCTCGCAGAGGCATTCTTGAGAGCCTGGGCCACGGATTGGTCGGTCGGATAAGCGCGTTGAAGTTCCGCCAGCACCGCCTCCGCGCGTTGCACCTGGCCTGCGCGGACGAGCGCCGCGCCCAACCGCAAGGCGATGTCCTTGTCCCGGGGCGAATTCTTCGATGCAATTTCCAGCGACAGCACCGCGGTGCGCGGCAAGTCCGCGGCTTCAGCCGCCTCCGCGAGCAGTTTGTGGGCGGCGACATTGTTCGGATCGTGGCTTAGAATCTGTTCGGCGGCCTGCAACGCCTCCAGCGGATTGCCGCGCAGAAGGATTTGGCCTTTGGCCAGGAGCGGAGAACTGCTCGCCGTGCCGAGCATCTTGCGCAGAAAGCTGGTCGCGGATCCGGTCTTCTTCAGTTGGGCGGCGCGCAGAGCTTCCCGGCAATCGTAGAAAGTCGGTTCGCTGTGGAGCACCTGGCTGAAAAGGGCGATCGCATAATCCAGGTTGTTGCGCTCCAGGGCAGCTCGTCCTTTTTCGTAAAGCTCCCGGTTGGAGCGCGGTATTTCACTGAACGTTTTTTCTGGCATAACTCGTTCCGCTGACCAAAACCCGCCGCCTGATGTCCGCAATGATTAAACGAAGGATGCTGCCCCCTGGCCACTCCCACATCTCGGTTTTTCTTGGGTCATCTTGATTCCAATCCCCGGAGCCATACTTGGACTTATCATAGCCGATTTCTCCTGTTGAGACAAATGTCCGATGAATTTGTTTCTTTGACCTTGACGCATCTCACGCCCGCATGTTGCGGTTCACGCTCAATGAGCAACTCCGACTTCTTTAACTGGAAGCCGATGGTCCACGTGTTTGTTCCTTACACGATCCGCGAGGGACGCCTCGAAAGCCCGGAATATGACACGCCCGCTTACCGCGCCGAAGTGAAGTCCTGGTTCGACCGCCTGCACCTGGAATGGAAATGGGTGCCGATCTCGCGCCCCACGCTGGATCGGGCCATCGAGGACACCCGAAACCACAGTGACCCGGCTGGCTTGGTCGTTTTCAATTTGTGCGATGGCGATGAGATTCACGGATACCCTGGTTTGTCCGTGGTGAGAAAGCTGGAGGAGGCTCGCGTGCCCTTCAGCGGCGCTTCCGCCCACTTTTACGAAGCGACGACGTCCAAACTGCGAATGAAGGATCGGTTCGCGAAACACGGCGTACCAACGCCGCCGTATGTCACAATTCAGGATCGTCCCGAGGACCTGGCGCGGTTGACCAAAGATCCTGGCTTCCCGGTCATCCTCAAACCCGACATCTCCGCCGCCAGCATGGGCATCAGCCTTCGTTCTGTCGTTCACGACGCGGAGTCCGCGCGCGCTCAGGTCCGGCGACTGATTCAAGACGAAAAGAGGCAGTGGGAGTTTGTTCCGACGCTCTTCGCCGAGCGGTTTGTGGATGGACCGGAATTCACCGTCTTTCTTGTGGCGGACAGAGAACAGCCTGCTCGCGTGCGCGCTCTTCCTGCCGCGGAACGAGTCTTTCACTCGGCTTTGCCCGCGAACGAGCGCTTTCTCAGCCGCGACCGCTATTGGAATGAATTCAAAGAGGAACCTTCGTTGCCTGTGAACGAGCCATTCGTGCGTTGCGCGCTCGCGGCCCCCGACCGGCAAGAGAAGCTGGCCAAGACCGCGATTGGTGCTTACCATGCGGTCGGCGGAACCGGCTACGCGCGGGTTGATATTCGAATGGATAAGCAGACAGGCGAGCTTCACGTGCTGGAAGTCAACTCCAACTGCGAACTGACTCAGGACGAGGGAACCTCGATTGGCGCCATTCTCCGGCTCAGCGAAACGAGCCTCGTGGACATTGTCTCGCTGATTCTGCACGACGCGTTTGACCGCTTTGCATGAAAATTTGCGTGCTCCAACCCTCCTACGAAGGATCGTCGTGCGATTACCGCCATTACGATCCGCCGCGAACTCTGGCGCGTTTGCTTCCGGAACATGAGTTCTATCACGTCTTCCTCAAAAAGGTTTCGACCTTCCGCCAGATTCGCGAACTCCGCAAGCAGGCGTTCGATGTGTACGTGAACCTGTGCGAAGGGTATCTCGATTCGGATGTGCCGTCGATCGATGTGATCCGGGCGTTGGAACATTTCAATCTCCCGTACACGGGGCCAACTCCCGATCTTTACGATCCGCCCAAGCACCTGATGAAACGCGTGGCGGAATCCGAAGGCGTCGCGACCCCGCCCTATTGGCTGGTGCAAACCGACCAGGATATCGCCGCCGCGTGTTCGGTGCTCAAATTTCCGTTGTTCGTCAAGCCGGACTGCGCCGGCGACAGCATCGGGATCGATCAGGATTCGCTGGTGCAGAATGTCCATGAACTGAAACACAAAGCGGGCGCGTTGATTGAAGAATACGGGAGCGCCCTGATCGAGAAGTTCGTCGATGGCCGCGAATTCACAGTGCTGGTCTGTGCCGATCCAGATCCCGCGCGGCGGCCGCTGGCCCTTCGGCCGCTGGAATTTATTTTCCCGCCTGGGGAGCACTTCAAAACTTACGATCTGAAGGTCACGCAGTATCATCCGGAGTGCAATGTTCCCTGCGTGGAGCCGGATCTGGTGGAGCGCCTCAAGGACGCCGCGTGCCGTGTCTTCCGGGGATTCTCCGGCGATGGTTATGCCCGAATGGATTTTCGGGTGTCGAAGGACCATGCGCTTCATTTCCTGGAGGTGAATTTCGCCTGCTCGGTCTTTTACCCCGAAGGCTATCAAGGATCGGCCGATTACATTCTGCAATACGACGGCCTGGGCCAGGCGGGATTCCTGAAACGAATTGTTGAGGAAGCTTTGGCCCGGCACGCGCGAAAGCAAAAACCGTATGTCGTCCGGCGCGGCAAAAACGGATACGGAACCTTCGCCTCACGGAAAATTGCCCGCGGAGAGGTGGTGTTCGCCGGTGAAGAGCGCCCCCAGCGCCTGGCGACCTGGACCCATGTGCAACGCACCTGGGACGCAACGGCCAAAGAAGTCTTCCGCCGCTTCGCTTACCCGATAGGCAACGGCGCCTACATTCTCTGGGACAAAGACCCGGCCCACTGGGCGCCACAGAACCATTCGTGCGATCCCAACACCGCCTTTGCCGGCCTGGATGTCGTGGCGTTGCGGGACATTTCGCCCGACGAAGAGATCACGATTGACTACGGCACATTTTACGACGGGCTCATGCCGGGATTTGACTGCCAATGTGGCAGCATCAGGTGCCGGAAGCGAATCTCCGGTCGCACGCCTTGATCGTTCCTGGGAAGCTGCCATGGCCTCATTGCCATGCGCTCTCCTCATGAACCGAAAACTGCGCGGACCGCAGCCTTCAGGCTGCTTCCGCGCACTCTCCGGAGTCGAGCGTTGAAGCGGCCTAAAGGCCACGGCCCGGAGGAACGGTTCATCGGAAGCTGCCATGGCCTCATTGCCATGCGCTCGCCCCATGAACCGAAAACTGCGCGGACCGCAGCCTTCAGGCTGCTTCCGCGCACTCTCCGGAGTCGAGCGCTGAAGCGGCCTAAAGGCCACGGTCCGGAGGAACGGTTCATCGGAAGCTGCCATGGCCTCATTGCCATGCGCTCTCCTCATGAACCGAAAACTGCGCGGACCGCAGCCTTCAGGCTGCTTCAGCGCACTCTCCGGAGTCGAGCGTTGAAGCGGTTTGAAGGCTGCGGTCCGGAGGAACGGTTCATCGGAAGCTGCCATGGCCTCATTGCCATGCGCTCGCCCCATGAACCGAAAACTGCGCGGACCCCAGCCTTCAGGCTGCTTCCGCGCACTCTCCGGAGTCGGGCGTTGAAGCGGCTTGAAGGCTGCGGTCCGGAGAGACGGTTCATGAGAAGACTCGGCACGAACGGCGGTTTTGACCGCCGTCAATGCAGCATTCCCGTCCATGAACAACCCTCGGCGAGTGTGCCTCGAAGCATGATATTCATCTTCTTATTCGTCAGAAACGAACTAAGGTTCGTCCGTGCGAGCCCCCAACACTAATGAGTGGTTTATGAAAATGAGACGTCGCGAATTCATCGGCCGGTCCCTGACAGGAGCCGGCGGAATCCTACTGGGAACGAACCTCGTCCGGGCGGCGGACGGAAAGCCGCAACGTTTTGATCCCTACGAGACAGTCCAGCTTGGTCAGACCAAACTAAAAACCTCGCGCGTTTGCCTGGGCACCGGCATGCGCGGAGGCAATCGGCAGTCGAATCACACGCGGATGGGGAAGGAGAAATTCGAGGCCCTCATCAAAGGGTCCTATGAACGGGGCGTGCGAGCCTTCGACCTCGCGGACATGTACGGCACGCACCCTTACGTGGTCCCCGCGCTTCAGGGCATCCCGCGGGATCGTTTTCAGATCATCACCAAGATCTGGTGGCGCCCTGGGGGAATCCCCGAACCGGAACGCCTCGACGCCGACGTCCTGATCCCGCGCTTTCTCCAAGAACTGAAAACGGACTACATCGACCTGGTTTTGTTGCACTGCGTGGAATCCCCGAAGTGGCCGACCGACCTGCGCAAACAAATGGACCTGCTCGCGAAGCTCAAAGAGAAAAGCGTCATTCGCGCGCATGGAGTTTCGTGTCACTCGCTGCCGGCACTCGAGGCGGCGGTGGCTGAGCCGTGGGTGGACTCGGTTCACGCTCGCATTAACCCTTACGGAACCCGCATGGACGGCCCGGCCGAGAAGGTCGCACCGGTGCTGCAAAACTTGTGCAAAGCGGGCAAGGGCGTCGTCGGCATGAAAATCATCGGTGAGGGAATCTTCCGCAACGACGAGGAAAAGAAAAACAACTCCATCGGCTACGTGCTCGGCCTGGGCTGCGTGGACGTCCTGAACGTCGGGTGCGAAACCCTGGCTGAAGTCGATGACCTGGCGGCGCGAATCAAATTGGTGGAGCGAAAGGCGGCGTGATGATGCCAACTCAACCAATCACTCGGCGGAGATTCCTCCAAGGATCAGCCGCCGCTATCGGCACGTTCACCATTGTGCCCCGCCACGTGCTGGGTGGCGCTGGTCAGACCGCGCCCAGTGAAAGCGTGGGCGGCGCGTTGATCGGAGTTGGTGGGCGCGGTCCAGGCACGTTCAACGAAATGAAGGAATTGAACCCGGCCAAACTGGCCCAGTGCGACGTGCGCTGGCTGGACCGCGCCGACAACAAGACCACCTACACCGACTTCCGCCGCGTGCTTGAGCGAAAGGACATCGACGTCGTCGCCATCGCCACGCCGCCGCATTGGCACGCCTTGATCTCCATCTCGGCGATGGAGGCAGGGAAAGACGTGCTTTGCGAAAAGCCGATGACGCGCTTCATCGCTGAAGGCCGCGCCGTCGCCGATGCCGAGAAACGCTACGGGCGGATTTTCCAAGTTGGGACGTTTGGCAGATTCGGCGCGAGCCGCGACCGGAACAGCATTCTCACGCGGAAGATCATGAAGAGCGGCTTGCTGAAGAGCTGTCCGGCGGTCCACATCATTCGCGGCGGGTTCAAGGTCAAGGAATGGAGCGGACTGGTCAATGCCCGGCCGCAAGCCGCCCCCAAGAATCTGGATTGGAACATGTATGTCGGACCGTCGCCGATGAAGCCCTTCCATCCTCATCGTATCGGCGGGACGCATCGCGGTTATTGGGATTACGAAGGCGGCGGACTCGCGGACATGGGGCAACACTTCCTCGATCCCTTCACGTGGACCTACGGCAAAGACGATACCGCGCCGGTCGAGATTGAAGCCCACGCTCCGCCCGCGCATCCCGATGCGGTCGGCATGTGGGGTTGGGTGGAGTTGAAATACGCCGACGGGCTCACCCTGGTGTTCGACAGCGGTGAATGGGGCCAGCGCTATGACCGCAAGACACCGCGCGGCGTGAGCCTGAACGATTTGTCCGAGGCAGATCAGGCGAAGATCGCGGAGCTGCCGGACCCGGAACCCCTCCGCACTTTCGCCGAAGCCGTCCGGACCCGCAAACCCGCCGGCGGGAACGCCGAAGCGGCGCACCGAACAGCCAGTCTCATGCATCTGGCCAATATCGCCATTCGCGTCGGGCGCAAGATTCGGTTCGATCCGGTCAAAGAAATCATCCTGGGCGACGAAGAGGCCAATCGCCTCGTCAATCAGCCCATGCGCGCGCCGTGGCATCTGTAAAGAGTCTTTTCTATGGCAACGACCAAACCCGACATAGCGGCCCTCGTGGATCAGATGCCCGAGACGGATAAAGAGATTCAGGCCAAACAAAAACCGGAGCCAGACAAGCCGGACCAGCCAGAAAAACCGAACCGAACCCGGCGGCCAGACAATTACGGCGAGGCCAGCAAGTTCACCGGCCCCGATCCGGAGACGGCCAACAGGATTTTCTCCGAGATTGTGGCGGGCGGAAGGGAGAATATTCTGGAATTGATCGCGTTAGTGCGCGATCCCGGAGCCGCCGATTTCAAGAATTACAAAGCGGCTTACGTGCTGCACGGCCTGGCCTTACATGTGGGAGGCGTCGGGAAAGAACGCGAACGCAGGTTGTTCACAGAGACGCTCGCGGCGCAGCTTGGCAGTGACAAGCATTCCAAGGCCGTGAAAGCACTCCTCATTCGCGAACTGCAGGTGGCGGGCGGCAAGGAAGTCGTTCAAGGACTTGGACGGCACGTGTTGGATGAGGACCTCGGGGAATATGCCATCCAGGCGTTGCTGGCCATCCGAGAGGGCGCCGCGGCGCAGTTTCGGAACAGCTTGGCGACGGCCCCGGCAAAGCATCGAGCCGCACTGATCCAGGCTCTGGGCGTCATCCGCGATCACGAATCCGCAGCCGCCTTGAAAAAGGCGCTTGGAGAGGAAGATCGCGAGGTGCGGCTCGCCGCGGCCTGGGCGTTGGCGAATCTTGGTGACGCAACCTCAGGCGGCGCCCTGCTGAAGTCCGCGGACGCTGCGGAGGGTTATGAACGCATACAGATGACCAAAACTTGTTTGCTGCTGGCGGAGAGGCTTCTGGCCGCGGGACGAAAACCCGAAGCGACCCGCATCTATCGCCATCTGCGAGACACTCGATCTGAGCCGTCGGAGCAGTACGTCCGCGAATTGGCGGAGCGAGCGTTGGAGGCAGCGCCTTAGCCGGGACGATTCCGTTGGGAACTGGGGAGCACACGCGCCCTCGCGTGTTCGGACAGGCGCCTCGCCAGTCGGATCGGCGTCCAAGCCAGAACACTGAATGGTCCGTTTCAGTTCGATTGAATGGAGTCGGCGAGGGCGCCGACTCCAGCACGCGAGGGGGCGTGCGCTCCCCATCAGAATCTGAATCGTTCCGGCTTAGCGGTGCTGGCTGAACGGGCACGTGAATTGATTGAGCCGCTCCAGGTGCTCGGTAAGACGCCGAGCACAGCACGCAGGACGCGTTCGCTCCCTCTTTCAACCGAATCCCTGGCCCCGCCCGATTCGCGAGTCGTGGCATTTACTGATCAGACCGTGGGATAGAATACACTTTGCCAGGAGGGATTTTGGCCAGCCGCGAGGAGCGAGCGAGGCGGTGCATCCCTGCGATCCACAACGAACGAGCGACGAAGCGGCTGGCCAAAAGACCCCTGGCCCTGCGGGTTGCGCCGCATTTGGGCTCTGGCTTCGTTGCTCCTCAGTCGAAGATCCACCAGGGATATTCTCCTTCGTCGCGCCTCGCCAAAGACCAAATGCGACGCAACAAAGTGTCTTCTATCCCACGGTCTGATCAGTATTTGGCTTTCAACTTTGCGGCAAATCTCTTCAATACGGCGCCTTTGCCGAACGTCAGAAGACAAAAGCCAGTGCCGAGTCTCCGAATCTCTATGAATGCAAAACGTGTTGCCTCCTGTGCATGGTCTGCCTCGCTCAGTCTGATTTCCTCCCTTGGGTTGGTATCCGCCGCGGCGCACGATTGGCCCCAATGGAGAGGGCCCGACCGGACCGACGTGTCGAAAGAAACCGGTCTCCTCAAACAATGGCCCGAAGGCGGGCCCAAGCGAGTCTGGCTGTATGAGAACGCGGGCGCGGGCTACTCCGGCCCGTCTATCTCGGAATCGAAGCTCTTCACGATGGGGACGCGCGACGAAAGCGAAATTCTCCTCGCGCTGGATGCCCAGTCCGGAAAAGAACTCTGGGCCGCCAAAGTCGGGCCCGTGTTTGCCGAACGCCGCGGCGACGGTCCGCGCGGCACTCCGACCGTGGACGGCACTCGTGTTTATGCCATGGGCGGACGGGGTGATCTGATCTGCGCGGATGTTGGGGATGGCCGCGTGCTCTGGCGGGAAAGCACGCGCAATCTCGGCGGCGGGATCCCTAATTGGGGCTATACCGAGTCCGTATTGGTGGATGGAAACCTCGTCGTCTGCACTCCGGGGGGCGGACGCGGCACGATCGCCGCGCTCGACAACACGAATGGCAAACTCGTCTGGCAATCCAAGGAATTCACCGAGGCCGCGCATTATTCATCCATCATCGTGGCCGAACCCAACGGTGTCCGGCAGTACATCCAACTGACCGCATCCTACGTCGCCGGTGTCTCGGCGAAGGATGGCAAACTGCTTTGGAAATCTTCGTTCCCAGGACGCACCGCGGTCGTCCCGACGCCGATTTTCCACGACGGCTGCGTGTACGTTACGGCCGGGTACGGCGCCGGCAACAAACTCATCAAGATCGGCCCGGACAACGAGACCGCCGATGTTTACGAGAACAAGGTCATGAAGAACCACCATGGCGGGGTCGTTCTGGTGGGCGGCTATCTTTATGGCTATTCCGATGGCACCGGCTGGCTCTGCCAGAATTTCAAGACGGGCGAGGAAATGTGGAGCGAACGTAGGAAACTCGGCAAAGGCGCCGTCACCGTCGCCGACGGAATGCTGTATTGTCTGGACGAAAACGACGGCACGGTCGCTCTAGTCGAAGCGTCGCCCAAGGGGTGGCAAGAGCGGGGACGGTTCAAGTTGAATCCCCAAACGACCCTTCGCAGTCCGCAAGGCCGCATCTGGACCCACCCCGTCGTCTGCAACGGGAAACTCTTTCTTCGCGATCAGAACCTGATCCATTGCTACGACATCAAGGGGGGATGAGGAAAGAACGAGGCTCTTCGCGGCGGAGAAAACAGCGGCTCAAAGCCGTTGCCGAAACTGCGGATGCAAGGCGAAGTGCACTATCTCAGCGGCCCTGCCGGCGCGGCTGCCTGGCTCGCCTCCTTACGATCTGGAAAAAAGCTGAGATGCGCACCCCGCAGCGGCGGAGGGTTGAAATACCGCAAGCGAGAAAGGCTCAAAGTGATGACCTGCGCCGGAGGGATCGTGGTGAAGACGATCCGGGGCGATTCGAGCGCGCTGGGCCGCTGGCCGCTCGATCCTGCCGAGCCAATGCCATTAAACAAAAGCTCGGCCGGAGCCTCGCGCCACCGTCGTCAACAGTTGCCGTTTCTTATGGCTCTCCTGAGTGGAGTTCCTCTACTATCCGCGCGACCCTCAACGAAAGGACAACCCGATGACTGAAAACTCAGATCAGGGACGCGCGAGATGGCTCGTGCTGGTCGCCGCATTTCTCGGATGGATGTTTGACGGATTGGAAATGGGGATTTTTCCGCTGATAGCACGGCCAGCGCTGCAGGACTTGCTGGGAGTAACTGGGGACGCCGACGTTGGGAAGTGGTTTTCAATTATCACGGCTTTGTTCCTGGTCGGAGCCGCGCTCGGCGGCCTGGTGTTCGGCTGGCTCGGCGACCGGATTGGCCGGGTGCGCGCCATGGCGCTCAGCATCCTGACCTATTCGCTGTTCACGGGAGTTTGTTATTTTGCGACCGCGCCGTGGCATCTGGGCGCATTGCGATTCGTCGCCGCGCTCGGCATGGGCGGGGAGTGGTCGCTGGGCGTCGCCCTGGTCATGGAAGTGTGGCCGGAAAAGCATCGCCCCATGCTGGCGGCGGCGATTGGCGCGGCGGCCAATGTGGGCTTCGCGCTGATCGCGATTCTCGGGCGAATGATTCCGGTCACACGCGAGTCGTGGCGGTGGGTAATGCTCGCTGGCGCATTGCCGGCACTCCTGGTTTTTTTCATCCGGCTGTTTGTTCCGGAATCAGAGCGCTGGAAACGCTCTGTTCAAGAGAGCGCCTCCCGCCCCATCCGCGAGGTCTTCGCGCCAAAGCTGATAAAAAGGACCTTGCTGGCCATCGCCTTTGCGTCGATTGCGCTCATCGGCACGTGGGGTTCCGTGCAATGGCTGCCGCTCTGGGCCGACCAGATGACTCGCGGAGAACTGCCCCAGGCCAAGGCGACGACCGCGATTCTTTCGGCCTTGGGAGCGGTGGTGGGATGCTTCTTCGGCGCGTTAACGGGCGGCGCGCTGGGGCGTCGTCCGGCTTATTTTGCGCTCTGCCTGACGTCTCTGGTGCTTTGCGGTGCGTTGTTTCGGACGGTGACTGAGTATAACACGGTTTTTCTGATCCTGGTCTTCGCCGTCGGATGCTTCACGGCGGCGTTTTACGGATGGTTCCCGCTCTACCTACCGGAGTTGTTCCCGACCCGTGTGCGCGCCACGGGCCAGGGATTGAGCTACAATTTCGGGCGCATCCTGGCGGCGGCGGGCGCCTTGGGGCAAGGCCAGCTTGTGGCCCACTACGGAGGAAGCTACGCCCAGGCCGGCGCCACCATCACGCTGATCTATCTGGTGGGACTGATCTTGATTTGGTTTGCGCCGGAGACCAAAGGGAAGCCTTTGCCGGAATAACAGCCAAAAAGGTCCTCGAATTTTCCCTCGGTGTTGACGGCTCCGCAAGTGAAGCGCTCGCCGTCTCTGCGCGTGCGGAGAACGAGCTGGCTCCGGCCGTTCACGAACGCATTCACAAGGAACGCAAAGGCAATCAAGTTCACATTGGATCCGCCGCGCCTTCTTCTTAGCGGATTTCTGCGTAGGCCCTCAGTTGAGCGTGGGGCGAGGCTCCCGCCGAGCCAATGCCATCGAAGAAAGGCTCAGCAGAAGAAGAGTTGATCGCCGAAATAATGCGATCTCCAGAGGCCGCCGGCTTCCTGCCGGCCGAGTATGGACTTGCCACGTGATGGACGATGAATTGAGATGCCGGCATGCGTCTCGCCACGATTGATCTCTTGAAGGCCGCGTACGGCCGCCACGCCGTCGGCGCCTTCAACGTGTGCAACCTGGAGCAAACCCACGGGTTGTTTCGCGGCGCAGCCCAGGCCCAGGCTCCCATCATTGTCCAGTTCACCCGCGTGATCCGCAGTTACGCGCACCCGATCATGCTGGAGAAAATGCTCCAGGCCGCCGAATCCATCTATCCCGAAACCGTCTTCGCCGTTCATCTGGATCATGGCGACGAGGCGGCGTGTGCGGACGCCATTGAATCGGGCCACTACACTTCGGTGATGATTGATGCGTCGCATCTGCCGTTCGAGCAAAACGTGATCGCGACAAGGCGCGTGGCGGAAATGGCGCATGCCTGCGGCGTCGCGGTGGAAGCGGAGTTGGGACAATTGAAAGGAATTGAGGACGCCATGTCCCACGAAGTGAAGGAAGCGATCTTGACCGACCCCGCGAAAGCCGAGGAGTTCGTGACGCGCACCTGGTGCGACAGTCTCGCGGTGGCCATCGGCACGAGCCACGGCGCTTACAAGTTCGCGGGCAAACAGCGGCTGCACTTCGAGCGGCTGGCGGAGATTCAAAAGCGTTTGAGCGGATTTCCTCTGGTGCTGCACGGCGGGTCCGCCGTGCCGAAACCTGAGATCGAGCGCATCAATGCCGCGGGTGGGAATCTCGAGGACACGGCCAGCGGAGTTTCGGAAAGCGAGTTGCGGCGCGCCATCGAGTTCGGCATCACGAAGGTCAATATCGGAACCGACGGGCGGCTGATCTGGACGCGCGTGCATCGCGAGTTTTTCCGCGACAAGCCGAAGGATTTTGATTTCATGCCGCCCGGCAAAACTTACATGGAAGACTACGCCGCATTCGTCGCCGCAAAATGCCAGGCGCTCGGGGCGGCGAAACGAGCCCACGATGTGCGGGAGCAAACGGTATCCCGTGAGTTAAGGTGGGGCGAGACTTCTGCCAAGCCAATGTCATCGAGGAAAGGCTCGGCGGGAGCCTCGCCCCACCGTCGTTAAGGGCTAAACGGGTCGAACAAGTTAAATGAGTGTGTCGCCTCCAACCGCCGCGTTTAACTCGGACTCGGGCAATGATCTTCCAACTTTTTTAACCATCTAACCCATCTAACTCCCTCACCACATCGCCATCTATGCCAGTCGGCTCACCCACTTACGACCTGATCACGATGGGGCGCTCATCGATTGATCTTTACGCAAACGACGTCGGCGCGGCTTTCGTCGATATCAAATCGTTCGCGGCCTACGTCGGAGGCTCGCCAACGAACATCGCCGTGGGCGCACGGCGGTTGGGCCTTCAGTGCGCGGTCTTGACGGCGGTGGGCGACGATCCGGTCGGCGACTTTATTCTGAAGTTTCTCAACGATGAAGGCGTGGAAACGAAATTCATCCCGCGGAAGCCGGAGACACGCACCAGCGCGGTGGTGCTGGGCATCGAGCCGCCGGACAAGTTTCCGCTCGTGTATTACCGCGACAACTGCGCGGACAACCAGCTTTCCATCGACGACGCGCTGGCCACGCCGATTCGCGACTGCCGGGTGTTTGAATTCTCCGGCACCGGCCTGAGCAAGGAGCCGAGCCGCAGCGCAAACATCTTTGCAGCCGAGCAGGCGCGGGCCGCGGGCGCCACGGTCGTGCTCGATCTCGATTTCAGGCCGAACCAATGGCACGACGCGCGCGCCTTCGGCGTCACCGTGCGCGCCGTGTTGCCGCTGGTGGACATTGTTCTGGGCACCGAAGATGAATGCAAAGCGGTGACGCTGATCGACCCGGCTCAAGTCAATGTTTCCCATTCGCAAATCTCCGGGGCTCAAGTCGCCGGCAACGTGGAACGGGCCGTTGAAGCGATGCAGCGGCGCGGACCCATGGTCGTCGTCGTCAAACGCGGCGAGAAAGGCGGCACGGTCTTCGAGGCGGGTCGGCCGGCGCAAGACGTGCCAGGCTTCCCCGTCGAGGTCTATAACGTCCTGGGCGCGGGCGACGCGTTTGCGGCCGGCTTTATTTACGGTCTGGTGAAGGACTGGGATTACTTCAAAGCCGCACGCATGGGCAACGCGTGCGGGGCCATCGTCGTCACGCGGCATGGTTGCGCGAACTTCATGGCTTACGAGGACGAGGCGCTGAAGTTTGTTGCTGAACGCGGAGGTTTTTGAGCATACGGTCTTCGGAGGCTATGAAAACGAAGCGACTCACCACGGCTCAAGCGATCATCCAGTTCCTCCTTCGCCAGGCAGTCGAGCGAGACGGGCGCCGGCAGCCGTTCTTTGCCGGTTGCCTCGGCATTTTTGGCCACGGCTGCATCGCGGGCATCGGCCAGGCGCTGCAGCAGTATCCGCAATTTCGTTATTATCAGACCAAAAACGAGCAAGCCTCGGTGCACATCGCGACGGCGTTCGCCAAAATGAGCAATCGCCTCCGCGCTTTCGCGTGCGTCAGCTCCATCGGGCCCGGAGCGACGAACATGGTCACCGGCGCGGCTACGGCCACGATCAATCGCATCCCGGTGCTGCTCTTGCCCGGCGACATTTTCGCGCGCCGCAACGTCGGTCCCGTGCTTCAACAACTCGAACACCCCACTTCGCAGGACATCTCGGTCAACGACTGCTTCCGACCGGTCTCGAAATACTGGGACCGCATCAACCGCCCGGACCAGCTCCTGAACGCGCTGCCCGAAATGATGCGCGTGCTCACGTCGCCATCGGAGACCGGCGCGGTGACGCTCGCGTTGCCGCAGGATGTGCAAGCCGAAGCGTGGGATTATCCTGTTGAATTACTCGAGGAACGAGTCTGGCGAATCCCGCGCCCCGCGCCAGAGGCCGCGTTGCTTGCCCGCGCCGTTGAACTGATTCGAGCCAGTAAGAAGCCGCTGATTGTCGCGGGCGGCGGAGTCATCTACAGCGAAGCCACGGAAGCTTTGGCGAAATTCGCCGCGATAACCGGCATACCCGTCGGCGAAACGCAGGCGGGCAAAGGTTCGCTCCCCTACGATCACCCGCAAAACCTGGGCGCAATTGGCGTGACCGGCACGTTCGGAGCCAACATCCTGGCGCGTGAAGCCGACCTGGTCATTGGCCTTGGGACGCGCTACAGCGATTTCACGACAGCGTCGAAAACCGCGTTTCAAAATCCGAAAGTCCGTTTCATCAATATCAATGTCGCCGAGTTCGACGCCTTCAAGCATAGCGGCGTGGCCGTCGTTGCGGACGCCCGCGCTGCGCTTGAAGCTTTAAGCAGAGGCTTGCGGAGCTGGCAGATCAGTGACGCGTACCGCAAGCGTGGCGAGCGGTTCAATCGCGCCTGGGACAAGGAAGTCGATCGCATTTATCACACCCCGACGGGCGTGCCGGTAAGCCAGGGCGAAGTCATCGGAGCGGTCAACGATTTCTCCCGCCCGCAAGACGTGGTGCTCTGCGCGGCGGGCAGTTTGCCGGGCGACTTGCACAAGCTCTGGCGCACGCGGGACCCGAAGGGTTACCACCTCGAATACGGTTACTCGTGCATGGGCTACGAGATCGCCGGCGGCCTGGGGGCGAAGATGGCCGCTCCGGATCGCGAGATTTACGTAATGGTGGGCGACGGTTCGTGGCTCATGATGTCGTCGGAAATCGCCACCTCAGTCCAGGAAGGCTGCAAACTCACCGTGGTGTTGCTGGACAACCACGGTTTCCAGAGCATCGGCGGCTTATCCCAGGCCATTGGCAGCGGAGGCTTCGGCACCCGCTATCGCTGCCGAAATCCAAAGACGGGCCACCTGGATGGCGCCCCGGCGCCTCTCGACTTTGCCGCGGGCGCCCGCAGCCTCGGTGCGCACGTTTTCACGGCGCGCGACATCCCCGAATTGAACGATGCGCTTGCGAAAGCGCGAAAGCAAACCAGGACCACCGTCATTGTCGTTGAGACGGATCCGGAGAAGCGCGTTCCCGGTTACGAGTCTTGGTGGGATGTGCCGGTGGCTGAAGTCTCGGAGTTCCCTTCCGTGCGCAAGGCTTGGAAGGAGTTTGAGAAGGCCGTTAAGAAGGAAAGGCATTTTCTGTGAGTAATCCCCTCCCCAACTTCATCGCCGGTGAATGGCGCGCTTCCGCCGCGACCCAGACTCTCGAGGTGTTTAATCCCGCGACTGCGGAGGTGCTCGTTCGCGTCCCGCTGTCTCCCGCGGCGGAAGTGGATGCCGCGGTCGAGGCCGCGCAACGCGCGTTCCCCGATTGGCGACGCACGCCGGTTACGGAACGCGTGCAATTCCTGTTCAAACTGAAAGCGCTCCTTCAGCAGAACTCCGAGGAACTGGCGCGCACGATCACCCTGGAGTGCGGCAAGACCATCGGCGAGTCGCGCGGGGAAATGCAGCGCTCCATCGAGAACGTCGAGATGGCTTGCGGCGCCCCGGGGCTGCTGCAAGGAGATTTCTCCGAGGACATCGCCGGCGGCATTGACGAGATCATGATCCGCCAGCCCCTCGGCGTGGGCGCGTGCATTTGCCCGTTCAATTTTCCCGGCATGATTCCCTTCTGGTTCATGCCTTACGCGATCGCCTGCGGCAACACTTACCTCGTCAAACCGTCGGAGCGCGTGCCGCTCACCATGCAGCGCGTCGCGGAGTTGATTGCGCAGACGGGCTTGCCCAAAGGCGTCTTCAATCTGGTAAACGGCGGGCGCGAAACGGTCGAAGCGATCCTGGACCATCCCGGCGTCAAAGCGGTCAGCTTCGTCGGCTCGACACCGGTAGCGAAACACGTTTATGCCCGCGCGGCGGCGGCCGGAAAACGCGCCCAGTGCCAGGGCGGCGCGAAGAACCCGATCCTGATCCTCCCGGACGCCGATCCCGAAACCACCATCCGAATCACTGCGGACAGCGGCTTCGGCTGCGCGGGGCAACGTTGCCTCGCGGCCTCGCTCGTGGTTACGGTCGGCGAAGCCCGCAAGCCGTTCACGGAATCGTTGGTGGAGGCCGCGCGGAGCCGCGTCGTCGGCTACGGCCTGGATGAGAAGGTGCAAATGGGCCCGGTCATCACACCGCAAAGCAAGACGCGCATTGAGGGTTTGATTGGCCAAGCGGTTCAGGAAGGCGCAACCGCCCTGGTGGATGGACGCAACTCGGTCGTTCCTGGATTCGAACGCGGCAACTTCGTTCGTCCGACCATTCTCGACAACGTCAACCCAGGGGGCGAAATCGTCCGCACAGAAATCTTCGGCCCGGTGCTGGGGCTGGTCCACCTGAAAACCATCGACGACGCGATCGCGTTCGTGAACTCAGGCGCGTATGGCAACATGGCGTGCGTGTTCACGAGCAGCGGAGCCAACGCGCGCAAGTTCCGCTACGAAGCCGAAGTCGGCAACGTCGGCATCAACATCGGCGTCGCCGCGCCGATGGCGTTCTTCCCCTTCAGCGGGGCCCGGGAAAGTTTCTTCGGTGATTTGCACGGCCAGGGCCGCCACGCGGTTGAATTTTTCACGCAAACAAAAGTCGTGGTGGAACGCTGGCCGAAGGAATGGACCCGGAGGTTTTGATGAGTTCCACCTTGCTGGCGAACTTCCTTTCTCTTAGAGTTCAGTTGTGAAGCTGCTCTTGGAGAACCTGCCACCCAGTCTGCAGGATCAGCGCGAAACGCTGGCCCGCTGCCTGGAGGCTATGAATGGCGTTGCACGGTTGCGCGCAGTCTATTTGTTTGGGTCGCACGTGCGTCACGAAGCCACGCACGACAGCGATGTGGACCTCTGCATCGTGACAGACGCAGCAGTCCGGCAGTTGGAAGCGGCGTCAAACTTCCGCCGAGCGATGCGCCCGGTTTGGCCACGTCCGGCCTTTACGTTGATACCCATTTCCCCCGCACGCCTCTCCGAAAAACAGGCAGCTGGGGATCATTTTTTCCGGTCCGTGCTCACTGAGGGAGTCCTGCTTGCCACGGAAGACTGATTCTCACAACCCTGCCGACTGGCTGTGGATTGCCGAGGCGGAATTGCAGGGGATACAGCAGTTAGCGAATCAAGCCGTGAGTTTTGCCATGTGCAAGAGCAAGCTGGCAGAAGTCGTCGAAAAGATCATGAAGGCTGAGTTGATCCGGACGGGCTGGATTTTGGAGAAAACCCACGATCTGGAACGCTTGCTTGGCCTTTTGGCGGTCCGCAATAACGACCTGGCGGACCATTTTGAGCCCTTGTGCGACTCGCTGGCCGAAGTCTATTTCAGTGGCCGCTACCCAGGGTTTGATTTCGAGGACCCCAATTGGCCAAGTCTGCAGACTCAAATCTCTACAGCAGACGAACTCCTGAGTTTAGTGAAACGGCGAGTCACCAGTTCGACCGCCATGCCAGGGACCAACGAGACAGGGGCTTGACCAGAAACCTGTCCCTTCCCATGCAGCGCATTATGAAATCCTCCGTCTCCATCCGCGTCGCCAACGCCCCTTGTTCCTGGGGGGTCCTGGAATTTGATCTCCCGGGCAAAGCCCTGGGCTACCCGCAGGTGCTGGACGAAATCCGCGACACCGGCTACGCCGGCACCGAACTTGGAGACTGGGGCTTCATGCCGACCGACCCGGCGTCGCTGCGAGGCGAACTCCAGGCACGGAAGCTGGAGTTGCTCGGCGCATTCGTTCCCGTGGCTTTCGCTCAGGAGCAAACCCACGCCGAAGGTGAGGAGCGCGCGGTGAAGACCGCTCGTTTGATGGCCGAAGCCGTGGGCACGCATCCGTTTATCGTGTTAGCTGATGACAATGGGAAGGATTTCACGCGCACGAAGCTCGCTGGACGGATCACGACCGAGCACAGCCTGTCGCCGAAGCAATGGGAGACGTTTGGCCAAGGCGTGAATCGCCTCGCGGAGGCGGTGCGGCGGCAAACCGGCCTGCGGACGGTGTTCCACCATCATGGCGCGGGCTGCGTCGAAGCGCCGTGGGAAATCGAGCAATTGATGAAGTGCACGGACCGGCAGTTGGTCGGGCTTTGCTTCGACACCGGCCACTACATGTTTGGCGGCGGCACGGATGCGCTGCAAGGCTTGCGGCAATTCCGCGATCGCATCTGGCACGTCCACTTCAAGGATTGCAGTCCCACCGTGCACCAGCAGTCGCGCGCCAATCAGTGGAATTATTTCGACTCGCTGAAGCACGGAATCTTCTGCGAACTCGGCAAGGGCGGCATCGAGTTCGCGGCTATCGCGGATGAATTGAGAGAATCAAATTACCAGGGCTGGATCGTGGTCGAGCAAGACGTGCTGCCCGGCATGGGCGCACCGAAGGAATTCGCGGAGAGGAATCGTGAGTTCTTGCGGACTTGCGGGCTTTGAGAAGTGAAGAATGGCCTGACAATTCCTGAGCGGTTGGAGCCCCGCCCTTCCCGTGAACCGTCTCTTCGGACCGCGGCCTTAAGAGCGTGTCCGAAAATTCCGCGGGGTCCTGTTTTCGCGCCAAAGGCCGGATGGCGAGGCGCAACGAAGGAGAATATCCTCCCTGGATCTTCGACTGAGGAGCAACGAAGCCAGGCGGCCTTTGGCG
>VHCZ01000079.1 GCA_016871535.1 Verrucomicrobiota bacterium | reverse complement strand
CAAAAGACCCGCCGCCCGGAGGGTTTTCGCGCCAAAGGCCGCCTGGCTTCGTTGCTCCTCAGTCGAAGATCCAGGGAGGATATTCTCCTTCGTCGCGCCTCGCCATCCGGCCTTTGGCGCGAAAACAAGACCCCGCGGAATTTTCGGACACGCTCTCAGTCGCAGAGCCCTGGCTATGCTCCTTCGTCGTGCCTCGCCAGAAAGCGAAATCGCCTCCAGCAAAACCGGAATTTATTTTTGCACAGACCCTAAGGAGCGGAGGGGACATGCTTGCCTCCCGCGCGCGCATTCGTTACCGTGCGCGCTTTGAATTTTCGATCAAGTGAGCCGCAGGCAGCCCTCCGGTTCACTCATCGCCGATAACTGACCACTGATCACTGATCACTGATAACTGCTTACTCCTCTATGTCGGACTCCTACATCCAAAACCTTTTCGCCGAACGCATCGGCGGCCGCCAGTACGGCAAATCCACCGCGATCTACAAATTCGCGAAAATCAAGAGCGCCAAGCGCGCCGCGCTTGCCGCTCATCCCGGCGCGGAGATCATCGATATGGGTGTCGGCGAGCCGGACGAAATGGCGTTCCCGGCCACGATTGCCGAACTTCACAAAGAGGCGCTCAAGCCGGAGAATCGCGGTTACGCCGACAACGGCGACGCCCTGCTCAAGACGGCGGCAGCCCGCTATCTGGATCGCATCTGCGGCGTCAAAGACATCGATCCGGAAACCGAAGTCCTCCATTCCATCGGCAGCAAAGCGGCGCTCTCCATCCTGCCGGCGACGCTGATCGACCCGGGCGATTACGTGCTCATGACGACGCCAGGATATCCGGTCTTCGGCACGCACGCGAAGTATTACGGCGGCCTTGTGCATCATTTGCCGCTGACGGACGCGAATCGCTTTTTGCCCGACCTGGATTCGATCCCGCAGGAGGTGTTGCGCAAGGCGAAGGTGCTCGTGCTGAATTATCCGAACAATCCAACCGGCGCGAGCGCCACGCCGGAGTTCTTCGCGAAAGTGGTCGCTTTCGCCACCAAGAACAACCTCGTCGTTATCCACGACGCGGCTTATGCGGCGCTGGTTTTCGAGGGGAAGTCCTTGAGCTTTCTTGCCACACCGGGCGCCAAAGCGGTCGGCATCGAGCTGCATTCCACGAGCAAGAGTTTCAACATGACCGGATGGCGCTGCGGGTTTGTCGCCGGGAATGAATTGCTCCTGAAGGCGTATGGCGACGTGAAAGACAACACGGATTCCGGCCAGTTCCTGGCGATTCAACATGCAGCCGCCTATTGCTTCGATCATCCGGAGATCACGCAACAGATTGCGTTGAAGTATTCGCGCCGCATGGACGCTCTGGTTCAGACGCTCAGGGCGGTGGGCCTGAGCGCGGCCAAGCCGAAGGGATCTTTCTTCCTTTACGTGAAGGCGCCAAAAGCGGCGGTGAAGAAAGACGGCCCGCGCATCGAATTCAAGACCGCCGAAGACGCCTCGCAATGGTTGATCATGGAGAAGCTCATTTCGACCGTGCCGTGGGACGATGCCGGCCCGTATCTGAGATTCAGCGTCACGTTCGTCGCCAAGGATCAGGCGGAGGAGAAGCGCGTGCTGGCCGAAGTGGGGAACCGCCTGAGCGACGTGCGGTTTGAATTTTAGCGATCCCTACAGCTCGGCTTCGCGCTCCGCATAGAATAGCTGATAGGCCCGATCATAATCGGCGTCCGGCACGAACACCTTTGCCTGCCGGTTCAGGTCGCCGTCGTCGGGCTGATCAGGATCGACGAATTCTTGCGTCGCGATGATGCCGTGTTTCTCCAGCATGACGGCCAGCATCTCGGTGTTGATGACCGGGCCGGTGTAGAAGAGCTTCATGCGCTGAGTCTGCACAAACGTAGGGCGGGCATCCTGCCTGCCCAGACAGGCTGGAAGCCTGTCCTACTTTCAAGGGATCGCCAAGAGAAGAATCAACACCACGACGCCAATGACCACGAGTAATTCGACGAGCGTGAATCCGCTTCTGCCTCGGCTATCCACTTCGGGTTTCACGGCATTCAAGGTAGCGCGATTCGGTTGGTCGCCAACCCGGAAGTTAGCATGAGACTGTGCAATCGCTGGCTGGTGGCCTGTTGCACGCTTCCGTCCCCCAACGCCAGATGCCCACGAAACCGGTGCAGGTCCTTGGTCCAACCCAGATTCATGTTGGTGGTGATCTCCAGAACACCTGAGCTGGCGGCGACCCCGTTTGTCGCCAGGTTGCGGTCCCCGACCAGGAGAGAGGCTGGCAACTTCTTGGTGGCGTCGAGGCCCAGGAAATAGCTGAGGTTTCCTGCGCGCAGGCTGGCAAAATCCGTCGCAGCCTTCCGGGTGTCCGACGGGCAAACGAGGAGCGCCGGCGTGCCCAGTTCGACTGAGAGCGCCTGAAAAGACTCGACGACCGAGCGGATTGAAGGGACCGATCCTTCTCCTTGCGAGCCAAGAGGGGCGGGGTGCTTCTGCATCGGGAACGAATTGCTGTTACCCGTGGCGAAAATGCGGAAAGCCAGGCCCATGTTCTTCAGATTGTTCACACAGGTTATGCGCTGCGATTTCTGCTTGAGTTGATAGGTCAAGGGCACCATCAGCAGGAAAAGGAGAGCGACCGTAAAGAGGATGACGACCAGTTCCGTCAGTGTGAATGCCCAATGCCTCTCCTGTTGGAGGGGAAGTTGCATAGTCTCCAGTCCAGCATTATCGGTGCCTCACTTGCTTGAAGCGCAAGCTAACGGCATACCGAGGAAACTCCTTGTTCGTAGTCCCGGCTTTAGCCGGCCCGAGCCGCCTAAAGGCGGGACTACATGCCTTTCTTCGTGTCGTCCAGTCTCGTCACGGTGGACTGGAATGCGCCCTCCTCACGCCGTGAGCGCGAAAACCACTCGCTCGTTGATAAAGCGGTGCTGCGACCTTGACCCTCACCCGTCTTACGGACACCCGCTCCCTGTCAGATGGGTCAGATGGGGAGAGGGAAGGGTGAGCGGGCTGTTTCATAGGAAGTCGCCAGGGTCTCGGAACCATGCACATGGCCCATGAGCCAAAACCATCCGGACCGCAGCCTTCGGGCTGCTTCCGGCCCCGCTCTCGAGTACGGCGTCGAAGCGGCCTAAAGGCCGCGGTCCCGAGGAGACGGTTCATGGGAAGTTTCCTGTTCCTTTCTGACCTGCACTCAGCCCATCAACCCGGCAGGGCAAGTCCGTCCTGGCGAGCCGCTCGACGAGTTTGGAACACCGTCCGACTCCGGCTCGCCGGGGACAGGCTCGCCCAAGGTTCGCCTACCTTGAGGTTCCGTGCTTTTGATTTGGCATCCACGATTTTTCTGCCTGAATACCGCGCATGAAATTCGCCATCTGCAACGAGACCTTCCAGGGTTGGAAGATCGACGACGCGATCGCTTACGTCGCGAAAGCCGGCTACGACGCCATCGAAATCGCGCCTTTCACACTCACCAAATACGTGACGGACGTTCCCGCCGCGGAACGCCAGCGAATCCGCGACACGGCGCTGCGGGCGGGCATTGCGGTCTCCGGCATTCACTGGGTGTTGGTGCAAGCCGAGGGCATGTACGTGACGCACCCAGACAAAGCTGTCCGGGACAGGACGTCCAAATACTTTTGCGACCTGGTCGATTTCTGCGCCGACCTCGGCGGCAGCATCATAGTCGTCGGCTCGCCCAAGCAACGGAACCTCCTGGACGGCGTGTCGTACGAGCAAGCGTGGGATTGGGCCACGGGCGTGTTCCGCGAATCGGTGATGCGGGCGGAGCAACGCACGATCACGATTTGTTTCGAGCCTCTGGCGCCCAGCGAAACCAACTTCATCAACACCGCGGCCGAAGGCATTCGCTTCGTGCAACAACTCAACACGCCGCATTTCACGATTATCCTGGACGTGAAAGCGATGTCTTCGGACTCCAAACCGATTCCCCAGATCATCCGCGAGTCCTGGCCCAATTTTGCCTACTTCCACGCCAACGATAAGAATCTGAAAGGTCCGGGCTTTGGGGACGTAGATTTCAGGCCGATCGCCGCGGCTTTGAAGGAAGTGGGCTACACGGGGTATGTATCCGTGGAGGTGTTCAATTATGACGAAGGCCCCGAAGTCATTGCCACGAAGAGCCTCGAATATTTGAAGAAAGTTTTCGGTCCCTCCTCATGAACCGAGTAGGGCTGCGTTGCCGCGCAGCCGGTTTTCGGTGGGTGCGCTTAGAGCGTGTCCGAAAATTCCGCGGGGTCCTGTTTTCGCGCCAAAGGCCGGATGGCGAGGCGCGACGAAGGAGAATATCCTCCCTGGATCTTCGACTGAGGAGCAACGAAGCCAGAAAGCGAAATCGCCCCAGCCCTCCGGGGCGGGGCGGCGCCTGGCCGGCTGCGGCGTTGCTCGTCGGTCACAGCCCCAAAACGGGGATGCTCCCTCCTCGCGCCTTGCATCCGGCCAGGCGGCGCTCCCGCCAAAACCGGAAGTTATTTTTGCACAGACCCTAAAGGCCACGGTCCGGGAGACCAAGTAGGGCGAGTCCGTCCCGGCAAGCCGCTCGACTGTTCGTGGAACACGTCCGACTCGGCTCGCTGAGGACAGGCTCGCCCTGGCGTCAGGTTCATGAGCAGGCCAGGGACAACTCCACGATCATTGGGAGGCCACTGCGTCCACCACGTTCGTGGCTGCCTTGGCCGCGGCATCGGTGATCTTGGATTGCTGCCCGTAGGCGATGCTGTTCTGCGATCCCGACAAAACCTTGGCCTGGAAAATGAGGTTCGGCGAGAGCACCGGATCTCGTCCTTGCGCAACGATGGCGCGGGGTCCCGTGGCTCGAAGACTGGCCCACACGACTTTGTTCGACTGCGTAGCCGACGGCGTTGTGGCTCGCACCGGGCCGCCAATCATTTCGTAATTCAACGCCGATTCCGGGATCAGTCCAATTTCCAGATCGACCGGCTGCGCCGCATTCTTCATGGGCTTGAGTGTGAACATAGCTTTCACGGTCGAATTGGTTTTGGGCCTGGCAGCGAGAGAAGCGGTCAGGAGCGGCCCGATTTCAAACGAGAGTTTCAAGAAGTCCTCCGGATAGGATGAAATTGGGGTTATGTTTCTTGAACGGCGCAGCCACGGCGGCGTGGATCTTGGGGTTGGTGCGCGTGTCGCCGTAAGCGATGAAGGTGACTTTGTTGGGGCTGGATCCGAAGGTTCGGAATTTTTTTGGCGGTGTTCGCACGCCATCGGTCTCGGCCGAATAAGTATAGGTGGAGCTGGGTCGCAGCCGCGTGAGCGTCATTTCGTAGAGGTAGGCGAAATTCGTCAGCGCGACTTTGGTGACATTGGTTTTGCCCGTGGCCAGGACGTTGGTGACGGAGTTGGTGGTCACGATGGTGAGCGTGCGCGGACTCTCCAGATGCAGGGCGCGGTTCAGCCGGCCATTCAGTCCGTAGTGAAGCGTGCCTGGCTTGTTCGTGGGGGATTCCCACAAGACGGTCATGGTGTCGTCACCGGGAGCCTGCAAATACGGACCTTTCAGGAACGTGCGTTCGAGTTGTTGCGCGTGAACCTCAGCCGACGACGCGGCGAATAATACGAAGGCCAACCAGCAGGCCGTCCCGTCGAATGAGAAACTTCTCTGTATTCGCTCGATCATGATCCCAATTCTTGCCGGTTCGGCGGGCGAACACAAGCCGAAGGTATCCCCTCAGTTAACGACGGTGGGGCGACGCTCCTGCGGAGCCTTTCTTCGATGGCATCGGCTCTGCAGGAGCCTCGCCCCGCCGGAACTGCCTTAACTGAGGGGAGACAGCCGAAGGTGTAATCTGCGCGACGCCCGCGGACACCTACCGCGCCAACTCGTTCAACATCGCGAGGACTTCCTCGACGATCCGTTCGCCCGTCCCGGGCTCGGCGTAGCTGTGGTAGCCGGTCCAGACTTGATAGCCGCCGAGTTTGTGCGCGTCGAGGTCGGGCAGGTAACCGATCCAATCATTCGCCAACTCGGCGACGTAGGTGTGGCGGAATGGCGATCGGTTCTTGATGTCCAGGCCGAGTTTCGTGAAAAACTCGGCGGGGACACCCACGATGGCGATGTCGCCGATGCGCAGGGCTTGCAGCCAGGTTTCGCGTTCCTGGCCGCGTTGCGGCGCCAGCGCCTTGCGCATGTCGCGAAACACTTCGATGACCTTTTCGCCATACGCGCCAACCCATTTCCGGCAGTAGCGCGTGACGGCTTCGTCCTCCTTCGCGTCGTCGAATGGGCGGACTCTGAATTTGAACGGGCGTTTCAGCGCAGCGAGTTGGGGCACGGGCCGAGGCTGGGCCAGCTTCAGCGCGTCCGCGACGGCTTTCTTGATTCGTTCCGTGGATTCGGCGCCGGACAAGCCGAGGTTGTGCGTGGACCCGGACGCGCCTTCGAGGAAACAGAACAGGCCGCCTAATTCAGTTTCCAAATCTTGCGCAGCCAAACCGTAAAAGGACGGCGAGCGTTTGCCCGATTGGCGCGTGCCGATGGTGTGCGTGGAATGATTGAAGATCACGGCCTTCAACTTGTCGGCGGAGTCGCGAAAGGCGAGCACTGGAAGTTCCGGATCGAAAGGCCCGGTGGGCCGGACGAATTGGTCGCGCGGGCCGACCCAATAAATCTGGCCGTCCGAGAGCAATTGCCGGCTATTTTGGCCGACGGTCTTTTCTTCACCGAGCTGGAAGAAGAAGCGGCAATTGTCTTTCGAGAGATTCGCGTGAGCTTCTACCACTGACTTCACCACGGCGCGCTGGACGCGCTGCGCGAAAGTTTTGTCGAGGTTGTATCCGTGCAGCAGAACGGCGCTCGGCGCGTGGTGGGTGTGCGTGGAGTTGATCAGAATGTGCGCGCCGGGAATGCCGGTGGCCTTTTCGATTTCAGCCACCGCCGGATCCAGCCACTCCCGGGTGATCATCAGGATGTCGCAGGCAACGATGGCCAGTTTGGGTTGCCCGGATTTCTCCAGGACGATGGCGGCGGCGCGGAGCTTGCCTTCCTGTCCGCTCACCTTTCCCGGCGTAATGCCGCCCGCGATGACCATGGAATCGTCGGCCTCCAGTTCCACGGCGGCGGTGCCGACTTTCACGCCGTCGGCCGCGGCAGGCGCCGAGGCCGCGCTTTTCTCCAGATCTTGCGGCAAAGAGATTTGGGCTGAGAGTCCCACGGCGACGGTAGCAATCAGGGAAGAGAAGGTCATTCGCATAAGCAGTGCAATGATACAAAGCTAAGGGTCTGTGCAAAAATAAATTCCGGTTTTGCTGGAGGCGATTTCGCTTTCTGGCGAGGCACGACGAAGGAGCATAGCCAGGGCTCTGCGACTGAGGAGAAACGAAGCCAGAAAGCGAAATCGCCCCAGCCCTCCGGGGCGGGGCGGCGCCTGGCCGGCGGCGGCGTTGCTCGTCGGTCACAGCCCCAAAACGGGGATGCTCCCTCCTCGCGCCTTGCATCCGGCCAGGCGGCGCTCCCGCCAAAATCCGAAGTTATTTTTGCACGGACCCTAAGCCGGGCGAAGGTATGCTCGGCTTGCGTCGCGGTTTCGTTGAAGCCCGCGCAATGAATCTATGGATGACGCTGTGGAGTGTAGCCGGCGATGGGAGCGAACGTCAGAAGCAAGCAGTAGGGCAGGCCTCCGGAGAGTGCCCCTATCCTGACGCGGAGATCGTCTTCAAATCCGCGCGTACGGCTTCGTAAGTGGTCGAGTAAGCCAGCACTTCCGGATCCGGCTGGATTTCCCAGCGTTCGCAAGCGGCGCGATAGATTTCCGGCCACCAGTTGCGATGCTGCGTCAGTCCGTCTTCACGCCATTTGGCCCAGTTCATCAGGACGCGCGACCAGCATTCGTCGCCGTAACGCACGGCCTCTTGCGGATTGGTGAACTCCTTCAAATACCAATCGCGTCCGATCTTCGCGTGGAGAACCTCGTCTGCCCAGTCGTAATCCTGGAACAGCGCGGACAGCGGATTCCCGGAGGACTGGCCGACTTCCCATTCGAAGCGCTTGCCGGTTTTCGGCATCAACCCTTGCTCGATGAAGTAGAGCACCGCGTGCCGTTCGATGGGCTTGAGCTGGGTGTTCAACGCGAGCGACCAGGTGAAGTTGATCATGACTTTTCGCCAGTCGATGCCGAGGTTCGCGAAACCCACCTCTCCCATCATGGCATGGCGCGCTTCGTCCCAGAGCTGGCGGCTCATGTCGCGATAGTAAGCCCACGGTTTGTTCGGCGTCTCGACGATGATGCTGGCCATCATCTCCGGCACGTCGATTTCGCGCAGCCGCTTGTAGAACATCATGAGCGTCTTCGGCTGCGGCGGGAATTTGGGATCGTAAAGAAACATCTCGGCGTTCACGCCCATGTTGTAAGGGTCGGGGAAGCGTTCGTCGCGCCTGGGCACGCGGTCGTATTGATACGGCTTGGAGGAATGCCGGCGTTGAATGGGCTTCGCCGCAGGCGTCTGCGTGCCGTCGAGTCCGCCCGCGTCGGCGAGAGAATCGTCGAGCAACTTCAGCCAGGCGTCCAATTGTCCGCACACCTTTGCGTCGATCAAGCAACGGATCGTCTTGGCGCCGAAGTCGAGCATATCACTCAGATCGAGCAACGCAAAACGGCTCAGGCGCACGGAAGGGTGGTCTGCCAGATGGTTTGTGTCTTGCAAATGCCGTTCCAGGGCTTGGCTTAAAGCAGGCAGGGCTTTTTCGTAGAGGCCGAGGACAAGCTCTTCGGTGGAAGGCGCCGCCAGGATCTCGTCAAAGAAAACTTCCAGGTTGGGATGCGGAATTTCTTCCAGGCCGAGCGGCGGCTCGCGCACTTCACCGACGCGTTTGCGCAGGGCCGAGGCCTGTTCTGCGCAAAGGTAGGCGTGCAAGCTGAAGGCCGATTTGAGTTCGTAAATCGGTTCGGCGGTGATCCGGGCGGTGAAGATGTGGTGCAGCCGTTTGAAGGCATAATGATAACGCTTGAGCCGGCGCACGCATTCTTCAACCGAAAGGCCGGGAGTCATGGCGTCCGGCATCGAGCAAACGCCGGCCAGCGGCGGCAGGTTGCGATAGGAGGAGTAGGTTTTCATGGCTTCACTGAACCCTGCCAAATTACCACGGACGATCAAGGGCGACAGAATTTTCTCGGCGGGCTGCGATTAAAGCTGTCGGTGACAAAGTCTTCTCCCTCTCTTCCCGATGGGAGGAGAGGGCTGGGGAGAGGAGGTGCGTCAGATTTCGCTTTTCCAAGAAACCCCTCTCTCCAGATCTCTCCCCTCTCGTTCCTCGCGGGCAGAGAGGAAAGTCAATCGGAGTCGCTGACCGACACTAAATCGCACCCTCTCTCGACGGTGGGGCGACGCTCCTGCGGAGCCTTTCTTCGATGGCATTGGCTCGGCGAGAGCCTCGCCCGACCTTCACGGGATTGCCCATTCTCTGCGATTGATTATAGGGTGGAACTCTGGGATAAGATTCGTCGCAGGGTCGGAAGTTTGGATCCTGTTTCCGAATTACAGCGGAAGAGTTGCTGCAAGTGTCAATGGTCGGCTCGGCGTGCAGGGTTCAAGCAAACCGAGGCGACCTCAAACCACACGGATTATGTATAAGCTCAGAACCGTCGGTCCCCCTTACGAGGTCTTTCTGCTCAAAATCGGCGCTTACCGCCTGGGCAGCGCTTCGGACAGCGAAATGGTGCTGAACGATCCGTCCGTGGCTGCGTACCATTGCGAAATCCTCGTTACCGCGAAGACGATTCAAATTCGCGATCTCAGTCCAAACCACGAGACGTTCATCGATGACGCGCAGGTGCAATCGTCCGAGTTGAAGCCAGGCCAGAAGCTTCGCCTGGGCGGAGTCACGCTGATCATGGAAGCGGCCGCCAATACGGCGGCGGCGGGCGGCGCGTCCGAAGGACCGGCTCGCCTGCGTGCGGCGTCGGTCGCCAAGCGCAGCGTCACGGTCCTCAAGCCGTTCGTCCTGCCCGGCCTGGCACTGCTTGGCCTGGCCAGCATCGTAGCTTTGATCTGGCTTTCGGCCTCTCGGGAAGCGCGCACCAATGCCGACAGCGCCGGCGCGCGCGCCAAGAAGAAGCCCGCCAAAGAAATCTCCGCCGAAACCAAACCGGACGAGGCCGAGCCGGGGCCGGACACCGAAACGGGCAAGGCGGCGGCTTCCGCCAAGCCCGGCCTCGCGAAACCGTCGAAACCCGGGGCCAGAAAACCGCCGGCGCCGTTCAATCCGAACGACACGAAAGCGCCCCCGGAACTGGATGTCCAGGCCGCCGAGGCGCACCTCGGCAAGCGCGAATTCGCCCGCGCCGAGCCGCTGCTGCAACGGGCGTTGCGCAATCAGATCAGCACGCTTGGGCCGGAGCACCCGGAGGTCACCAAAACGATTGGCACACTCGGACAGGCCTACGAAGGCGCGCGCCAGTTCGACAAAGCGGAACCGTGCTTCCAGCAAGTGGTAAAGGCGGCCGAGAAAACACGCGGCCCGGAGCATCCCGAGACCGCGGCTGCGCTCAACGATCTGGGCGAAATGTACCTGGAAGCCAATCAGCCTGCCAAAGCCGCCCCGGCGCTGGATCGCGCCCTGAAGATCCGGGAGAAGGCGGTGGGGCCGGACCATCCGGATGTCGGAGCCAGCTTGACCAATCTGGCGGCCATGAATCGCACGCAAGGTGAATTCGCCAAAGCCAAACCCCTTCTGGAGCGCGCGCTCAAAAACTTTGAGAAAAACCAGGGCACAAATAGTCCCGCGGTGGGCCAGTGCCTTGACGAGCTTGGTGAGATCAACCAGGCGCTCGGTGACGACGCGCAGGCCGAGCGTCTCCTGGAGCAATCCCTGAAACTGAAAGAACAGAACTCGTCTCCGGACGATCCATCGCTGGAATCGTCGTTGAACAAACTCGCGGCCCTTCATGAAGCCAAAGGCGATTACGCCAAAGCCGAGGCGCTGTATCAGCGCGCCTTGAAGAATGCCGAGAAAGCTTTCGGACCGGACAGTCCGAAAACCAAGCCCGGCCTGAACCACCTGGCCAATCTCTATCGAAAAATGGGCCAACCGGAGAAGGCGGAGCCGCTCGCCCAGCGTGCCGAGAAAATCGCGGAAAAATCATTTGGACCGGACCATCCCGAAACAGCCGGGAGCCTGAACGAACTGGCCAAGGCGCAACAAGCGCTGGCCGATTCCGCGAAAGCCGAGCCGTCGTTTCAGCGTGCCTCGAACATCCTGGCGAAGGCGCTGGGTCCGGAGCATCCGAGTTCCGTGAAGAACCTCGAGGACCTTGCCTCACTCAACGTTTGCGAAGGAGATCAGGCGCGCGGCCCGCAACTCGCCGGCCAGGCGGTCCGGGCCAAACTCAAACTTCTCTCCACGGTGCTCGCTTACGGCAGCACGCAGCAACGGCTCGCTTACGCCGATCTGGTCAATCCGTACAGTCTGGCGGTTTCAGCCAATGCGCCCGCCGAGCTCGCCCTGACGATCCTGCGTTTCAAAGGCGTGATTCTGGACTCGCTCCTCGAGGATCGATTGATCGAGCGCGCCGGCCTCGATCCGAAGGATCAGGCCATGATTCAAGAACTCCTTTCGACCAAGCAACAATTGGCGGAGCTGCTGTTTGACGTCCCCGGTGAATCTAAGGCAAAGCCGCGCGAACAACGCGAGATCGAAAAGAACCGCCTGGCCCGCGATGTCGAAGTGCTCGAAGGCGTTCTCGCGCACCGCGTGCCCGGACTGGGACGCGTCCGGAACACCGCAAACCTGACCGTGGCCCACGTCCAGAACGCGATTCCGCCTCAGGCCGCCTTGATCGAGTTGATCCGTTACTTCAAGTGCATCAGCGCCGACAAATGGCAACCTTGCTACGGCGCAGTCGTCATGACCGCCACAGGGAACCCGGCCTGGGTGGCGTTGGGCAACGCCGAAGAGTCCGACCGCGAGGTTGACCGCTATCAGCGAGCCCTCCGCGGAGCGCAAAATACGGGCAGGGAAATCGCGCCGTTGCTTCAGGCATTATCGAAACAAATCTGGATGCCGATCGCAGCCGCGCTGCCTGCAGACACAAAAGCGCTCCTCATCAGCCCCGACGGCGCCTTGAGCGCCGTTTCCTTCGCCATGCTGCTGGCGGCGGACGATCATTTTCTCGGTGAGAAATATTCGGTCCGTTATGTGGCCAGCGGCCGTGATTTGCTGGCGGAACGGAAATCCGGCCGCAGCAACCAGGCTTTCGTCTTCTGCAATCCCGATTTCACCGCCGAAGGATTGAATGCGCTGGGGAATGCAGAAAGCAGCCCGATCCAGTTTGTGGACCGGCAGGACATCGGACGATTGCCGTTGCCGCCACTGCCCGGAACGTTGAAGGAAGCCGAACGGGTGGAAGCGCAATTGAAGATTCTCAAACTGGCCGTCCGCGTCGTGGGCGGCGCCGGGGCGAGCGAGGCGCAACTGGCCGCGGTTCAATCGCCCCGGGTTCTTCACCTGGCTACGCATGGCTTCGCCTTGCCTGGCCACACGACCACGGTGGCGCCGAGTGTGGCTGCGCTCGCTCGCGGCGACAGCGACCGCTCCGGCGCCATTTCGGATGCAGCTCCGCCGGCATCGGCCTCCCTCCCAGCGGCGCTGAGAAACCCGGTTCACCGGGGAGGCGTGGTGATGGCCGGCGCTCGGGCGACGTTGAAATCCTGGGAGCGCGGCGAATTGCCGCATCCGATTCACGACGGAATCCTGACTGCGGACGAAGCCGCGTTGCTGAAGCTGCAAGGAACGGAACTCGTCGTGTTATCCGCGTGCGATGCGCGAGTGGGCGCGACGGCTTCCGGCGAAGAGGTGCTGGCCTTGCGCCGTGGTTTCGTGCAAGCGGGCGCGGAGAATCTGCTGATGACGCTGTGGCCGGTGGAAGACGGGGCAAGGAACGAGTGGCTGGGAACTTTTTACGAACGATTTCAGCAAACGGGCAGCGTTGCGCAGGCCTTCGCCGAAGTGCAGCGCGAGTCGCTGGTCAAGCTGCGGAAGGAACAGAACCTCGAAGCCGCCGCGCGCATTGCCGGTTCGTTCGTCTTGAGTGTGCACGGACCTTAAGTGAAATACGATGACGTTCGTCGTCTTTTATGTCAAATATCCAAGAGCCAATATCCAAAGCAACAGCCAAGAGAAGTTGAAAGTTCACTGCGCCGAAAAACCCGGAGCCGCATCCACAGGATCGAGTGCCGCCTTCGCTCCTTTGCGGTGGAGCTTCTCGGCCAGGTCGCTGAAGAGCGTGTACACGACCGGGATGATCAACAGGGTCAAAAAGGTGCTGGTCATCATGCCGCCAACCACCGCAACGCCCATGGGCCGCCGACTCTCCGCACCCGACCCGAACCCAATCGCAATCGGCAAAATGCCCGCGACGGTGGAGAACGCCGTCATCAGAATAGGCCGCAACCGAACCACACCGGCACGGATCATCGC
This sequence comes from Verrucomicrobiota bacterium, assembly GCA_016871535.1. Lineage (NCBI taxonomy): Bacteria > Pseudomonadati > Verrucomicrobiota > Verrucomicrobiota bacterium. The sequence goes on along the minus strand of VHCZ01000079.1, from coordinate 9,408 downwards.
CTCGTGCGAGTCGATGCCTTTGGCGCGTTGCTGGTTGGCGTACTCGACGAGCAGGATCGAGTTCTTCGTCACCAATCCGATCAAAAGCACGAGCCCGACCTGGCTGAACAGATTCATGTTCATCGCCGGGATGGGTGGATAAAGCCCCATCTTTCCGCCGAAATCGATGAGCCACAGCAAGCCGAACGCGCCGACGCCCGCCAGCGGCAGCGCCAGCATGACCGTCAGCGGATGAATCAAGCTCTCGAATTGCGCCGCCAGCGTCATGTACACAATGATCATCGCCAGTCCCAGGACCCACCAGATTTCGGTGCTGGCGTCGTTCAGGCTTTTGGCGTCGCCGCCCCAGGCGTAAAGGGTTCCCGGCGGCAGCTCCTGCGCGAGCATGGCATCGACTTCCTTCACGACAGTTCCGATCGGCACGGTGCCCGGCGAAGCTGTGATGCTCGCGCTGCGCAAACGTCCGTAGTGACTGATCGAATTGGGAGCCGCGCCCTGGGTGCGGGTCACGAGGCTGCTCAATTGGATCAACTCCCCTTTGTCGTTTCGGACGAAAATCTTGTCCAGGTCTTGCGGGGTCAGGCGCGATTGACGTTCCAGTTGCGCCATCACGTAATATTCTTTGCCGCCGATCTTGAGCCGGCTCAAGTCAAGCCCGCCGAAGAGGATTTGCATCGTGCGCGAAATATCTTCGATGCTCACGCCCAGCAACGCCGCGCGGCTGCGGTCAATGCTCACGCGAAGCTCTGGCTTGTTCACCTCGAAGGTGACATTCACGCTCCGAAGCTTGTTCATGCCGCGAATCTTGTTCGCCACCTCCTGGGCGGTCGTGTTGAGCGCGTCGAGATCCTGGTTTTGCAGGATCAATTCGAACGGAGATTCGCGAAAGCTCACTTCGATGGCTTTGGGCAACTGGACAATCGCCAACCCGCCTTCCACCTCGTTGAAGAACCTCTGCATCACGCCGCCCGGTCCGTAAACGATCTGCTGCGCCGAGCGCTCGCGCTCCTTCCGATCTTTGAGCGTCACGAACACAATTCCGAAATTCGCCTCTCCAGGCCCCCGGAAACCCGGGGCAACCATCGCGCCGTAGCGGGCTACTTCGGGCACCTCGGAGACGATCCGTTCAGCCTTCTGCAACTGGCGGTCGGTGAATTCACTCGTCGAGCCATTCGGGGTGATCACCATGCAAAACATGCGGCTCTTGTCCTCTTGCGGAAGGAAATCCTGCTCCAGGCCAAAATAAGCCGCCACGGTGAGTCCGAACGATCCGAGCGCGACCAGCGTCACGAAAAACCGGTGCCGGAGCGACCACTTCAGGGCGCGCCCGTAAGTGTTCGCAAACCAATCGAAGCTGCGCTCGAAGAAGTTGAAGAGCGGGCCGTGCTTCACGCCTTCAAGCGATTTGAGCACGCGGGCGGACATGGCGGGCGAGAGCGTCAGCGCCACGAACGCCGAGATGATCACCGACCCGGCGACGGCGACGGCAAACTCGATAAACAGCCGCCCGGTCGTGCTCTTCTGAAACGCCAGCGGCGCAAACACCGCCACAAGCGAAATCGTGATCGCGATGACGGCGAAGCTGATTTCTTCCATCGCTTTGAACGCCGCTTGCATGGGCGGCATCCCTTCCTCGATGTGCCGGTAAATCGCTTCCAGCACCACGATGGCGTCATCGACCACGATGCCGATGCTCAGCACCAGCGCCAGCATGGTCAGGATGTTTACCGAGAAACCAAACGCGTAAAGGATCGCAAAGGTGCCGACAATCGACACCGGAATCGCCACCGCCGGGATGATCGTCGAGCGAATGTTTCGCAGAAACACGAAAATGATCAACACCACCAACCCGAAGGCAATCGCCAGCGTGTCCCAAACTTCGATGATGGCCCGCTCCACAAACACGCTGGAGTCGTATCCCACCCCCAGGTCGCACCCTTGCGGCAGCGTAGGCCGGATGGCTTCGATTTCTGCCTTGACCGCTTTGGCCACGGCCACCGTGTTGGCCTTGGCTTGCTTGATCACCCCCAGCCAGACGCACGGTTTGCCCGCGGCGCGCGCGATGGTGCGATAATCCTCCGAGCCTTCCTCCGCGTTGCCGATGTCGCGCAGGCGGACGAGCGACGTGCCATCGCTCCGGATGACCAGATCATTGAATTCCTCGGCGGTCTTCATTTCACCGCGCGTCTGGATGGTCATTTCGCGGTCGAGATTCTCCACGCGGCCGCTGGGCAACTCGATGTTTTGCTGGCGTAGCGCGCGCTGGACGTCGAGCACGGTGACGTGACGCCCAGCCATTTTCTCGGAATCCAGCCATAGCCGCATCGCGAAGCGCTTTTCGCCGCCGATCATCACGGAAGAGACGCCCGAAATGCCCTGGAACCGCGGCTTGATTTGCTGTTCGGCCAGCGTCGTGAGTTCCCGGGGCGAATACCGGTCACTGTTCAACGAACTCCAGATAATCGGCATGGCGTCGGAATCCTGCTTGGCAATGATCGGTTCGCGAATGTCCAGCGGCAACTGGCCCCGGACGCGCGACACTCGGTCGCGCACATCCTGGGCCGCGATGTCGATGTCACGCGAAAGGTCGAACTCGATGGAGATATTGCTGACGCCTTCCCGGCTTTCGCTGCGCAGCGTCTTGATGCCTTCGATGTTGTTGACGGCCTCTTCGAGACGCTCGGTGACTTCGGTTTCGACCACGCGCGCGTTCGCACCGGGATACACGGTCGTGATGGAGATGATGGGCGGATCGATATCGGGCAGTTCGCGCACGGGCAGGCGCGTCAGGCCAATCAGTCCGAAGAGAATCAGCACGAGATTCATCATGCTGGCCAGGATCGGACGTTGGATGGAAACGCGGGATAGGATCATAGCTTACCCCTGTGTGTACGGTGCGGCCGACTCCGCCGGCGCCAACGTCACGGGCGCGCCCGGCCGCAACTTTTGCACGCCTTCCACAACGACTTTTTCGCCCGCACTCAATCCCTTGGTGATCTCGGCTTTGCCGGGCAGGCGCAGGCCGACTGCAACCGGACGAACCTGAGCCGTGTTGTTCGCGTCCACGACGAACACCATGAAATTGTCGCCGTTGCTCATCAGCGCGGGGTCGGGAATGACGATGGCGGACTCGCGCAACTGCAGCGTGAGTTCCAGGCTCGCGAGCATGCCGCCCCGGAGCTTGCCGCTGGCATTCGGGATCTTCGCTTTCACCAGTGCGAAACGCGTGTCCTGGTCGATCTGCGGCGATATGAAATACACTTCGCCTTTGAATTTCTCGCCTGGAAACGCCGCGACCGAGAATTCCATCGTCTGGCCGATTTCCAATTGGCGCAGGTATTTCTCAGGCACCTTGACTTCGACTTTGACCGTGTCCAGATCCACGAGCCAGGTCAGCGTCGTGTTTCGGCTGATCACCTGGCCCGGACTAATTTGCCGGGCGCCGACAATGCCGCTGAACGGCGCATGGACTCGCGCGTCTTGAAGCTGGCGTCGCTTGAGATCGACTGCGGCCTGGTTGACGGCGAAGGTCGAAGCCGACTGGTCGAAGTCCTGCTGCGAGATCAATTTGTCCTGGAAGAGCTGCCTGGCGCGATCGTAGTTCGCCTGGCTGAGTTTGAGGTTGGCTTCGGCTTCCGCGAGACTGGAGGCGAACTTGGATTCGTCGAGCTTCACCAGCAAATGGCCCTTGGCTACTTTCTGGCCTTCGGCAAAATTGATCTCCTGCACGATGCCGTCGGTCTCCGCTTTGATCTCCACCATTTCATTGGCCATGATCGTGCCGGGCAACGAGAGCGTCTCGGAGACAGCCTGAAGTTTCGCCTCGACCGCGATTACGCGCACCGGAGGCGGACCCTGTGTCTGACTGCCCGCCGCCTTTGGCTTGCAGCCGGTCTGAAGAAGCGAACTCACCAGCAATCCCACGAGCAGCAGCGCGGGAAGGCGTTTGCTGAGCTTCGCTGGAGAAGCGTCGGTCGAGGTGCGACTTAAAGTGGCGGTCAGCGGCTCCGATTGACTTCCCTCTCTCCCCGCGAGGAACGAGGGGGGAGCGAGTTGGAGAGAGGGGTTTCTTGGAACCGATTTGACGCAGTAGCGCTGTAACGCTGTAACGGTTTGCTGTGTCATGACTCAGATTTTCCTTGGCGCGCGATTTCCCCAGGCCCACTTCCTGACTTCACGTTTGCCTCCGGCGCCTTCGAGAAACAGTTTGACGATCTGTTCAGCGGTCCGACGGGTCAAGGCGTGGTCCGGTCGGAAGAATTGGCCCATGACGTACATATTGATCAGGCCGTAAATCGACATGGTAAGTTCTTTGCTCGTGAATCGCCGGTTCACGACGCCCTCGGCCAGACCTTGCTTGATCAGCGATTGGATGAACTCGAAATTGCGAACGCATTTGTCCAGATACCGGATTTCCGCCGGGATTTCTCCGGGCGCCGCGAACGCCGTGGAGAACGCGAGCCGGATCAGTTCGCGGTGTTCCTTCAGAAACTCAAAGAGCGCCGTGATCACCTCGACCAGTTTGTTCGGCAGGGATGCGCAGCGGGCGGCCGCCTCCCGCATCAATCGGAACCGCTCGTCGTGCGCATAATCGAGCAGCGCCTGGTACAGCCCGGCCTTGTTCGGGAAATAGTAATACAGCGTTGCCTTGGTCACGGCCGCGGCATCGACAATGTCCTGCACCGACGTCCCGGCGTAGCCGCACTCGGCGAACTTCGCCAGGGCGGCGCGCAAAACCTGGTCTCGAGTGACGGGGTTCGTCTTCACAAAGCTACCGAACGGTAGGTAAGCGGGCCAGGGCCGTCAAATGCTATGAGTGTCGGACGAGTAACCCCTCAGTTCACGACGGTGGAGCGACGCTCCCGCGGAGCTTTTCTTCGATGGCATTGGCTCGGCACGAGCCTCGCCCCGCCTTAACTACCTTAACTGAGGGTTACTCGGACGAAGCTCAGGAAGCTCCAGTGGAAGGTTCGGCTTGGGCCAGCTTGCTCCTCTTGGCGCCGTACACAAAGTAGATGACCAGACCAATCGCGAACCAGATCGCCAGCCGTATCCAGGTGGTCAACGGCAGGCTCAACATCAGCGCCAGCGACGAAATCGCCCCCATCGGCGCCACAAACCAGATCGCCGGCGTCTTGAACTTCCTCGGCAAATCCGGTTCGCGCACGCGCAGCACCAGCACCCCCACAGAAACAATCACAAAGGCCAGCAGCGTCCCGATGTTGCAGAGGTTCCCGGCATCCCGCACGGTGACCGACCCCGCGCAAACAGCCACGACGACGCCGGTGACGATGGTGATTTTCCACGGCGTCTTGAACCGCGGATGAACCTGGCTGACGAAGTCGGGCAACAGACCGTCCCGCGACATCGACCAAAACACGCGCGTTTGGCCAAGCATCATGACCAGGATCACAGACGACAACCCCGCGATGGCGCCCAGCTTGATGACGCCAGCCATCCAGCCCATCCCTGCCCGGTCGGCCGCTTTCGCGATCGGCTCCGGCACGTCCAGTTCCTGGTAGGGAACGACGCCGGTGGCGATACCAGAGACGATGATGTAAAGAACGGTGCAAATGAGAAGGGAACCGATGATCCCGATGGGCATGTCGCGCTGAGGATTCTTCGCTTCCTGCGCGGCGGTGCTCACAGCATCGAAGCCAATGTAGGCAAAGAAGACCAAACTGGCGCCGCGCATGACGCCGGACCAGCCGAACTCCCCGTAGTTGCCTGTGTTCTGCGGAATGAAGGGCTGCCAGTTGGCGAGGTTGATCGCACTGGCCGCGCCCGCGATGAACAACAACACCACGGCCAGCTTCACAAGGACGATAATGTTGTTGAAACCCGCCGACTCCTTGATGCCGACCACGAGCAACGTCGTGACGATGGCGACGATCACGACCGCAGGGAGATTGAAAACCGCAGTCACGTTTTGCAGCGTCGTCGGGTCCGTTCCGGCCGCGCTGATCTGACCCGCGAGATGCGCCGAAAGTGTCTGCCAGCCGGGCGACACCTTCAGGCTCGCGGCGAGCGCTTCCGGGAGATTAATGAGCGGAACGCCCCGGGCGGCGGAAAGTTCGGGAGGAATGATAATCCCGAAATCTCTGAAAAACGAAACCACGTAGCCCGACCAGCCGACAGACACAGCAATGGCCCCAACCGCGTATTCCAGCACCAGGTCCCAACCAATGATCCAGGCGAACAACTCGCCCAACGTCACATAGCCATAGGTGTAAGCGCTGCCGGACATCGGGACGAGCGAGGCAAATTCCGAATAGCACAGCGCCGCGAACGCCGAAGCAATCCCCGCCAGGACGAACGACAAAACGACCGCTGGGCCGGAATTCTGCGCGGCGGCTGTCCCAGTCAGCACGAAGATTCCGGTGCCGATGATGGCGCCGATACCCAGCGCGGTCAGATTCAAAGGGCCCAACGCGCGCTTCAGGCTCTGGTCCGTCAGCGCCTCGGCTTGCAGATCGGTGACACTTTTGCGACGAAATAAGTTCATGGGTTCCTTCTCTAGGGATGATCAAACATCCGCCGAGTCCGCGAAGCAGCAGGCTTGGCTGCACACGCGGCTTGTATTCGCCTCCCGCGAGCTAAACATCGTGAGGCTGACCGAGGAGAAACGGTCGGAGAGCTTCACGCGGATCGTTGGATCGGGAGTTCGGTTTATGGACTGGCTTAATTAACGACCCGACCTGCGAAGTCAAGAAATCTCCGCTGGATTGACACCCGCGGTTTGAACTCCTAGGTTTTGCCTATGAAATCTGGCGTTGGCTTGTCCATCCTGCAATCTGCACAAAGCCGATCGAACCGCGGTCGTTGATCCTGTGAGCGGCAAGTCGGTGCCCTTGTATCCCCCGGTCCGCCAACGCTGGTCAATTCACTTTCGGTTTATGGGTTCTCAAATCAGGCTTGACTCCTATCGGTCGGGCGACGGTCGGGGCCTTGGCTATGAACGAAGCGCGGCGCCAGCGGATACGTGCCGCGGAAGCGAAATTCGGCCTTTTTCCTCCGAGCGCCTATACATAAATCGCCATTTGCTTTCGAAATGAAGAAACCGTCGTTGTTGATTATCTTTTTCAGCGTCTTCATCGACCTGATCGGCTTCGGCATCGTCCTGCCGCTCTTGCCGCTTTACAGCAAGCAATTCGGCGCCAGCGGCCCGGTCATCGGGGCGATCATTGCCTCGTTTTCGCTGATGCAATTCCTGTTCGCGCCTGCGTGGGGCCGGCTCTCCGACCGGATTGGGCGGCGCCCCGTGATTCTCATCAGCAACGCCGGGTCGGCGATTTCCTACGCCTTGTTCGCCATCGCTTCGACGCGCACGGGAGACGCGGCGCTGTGGCTGTTGCTCGCCTCGCGGGTGTTTGCGGGCATTTGTGGCGCGAATCTGTCCGTCGCCAATGCGTATATCGCGGACATCACACCGCCGGACAAGCGAACGCAAAAGATGGGGTTGATCGGAATGGCGTTCGGGCTGGGATTCATCTTCGGACCGGCGCTCGGCGCGTTCAGCTATCACCAATTCGGGCTGGCCGGACCGGGCTGGACGGCCTCGATTTTTTGCGGCGTGAATTTTTTGCTGGGCTGCTGCGTGCTCGCGGAAAGCTGGAAACCCAACTCCGAACACGTCCCGCGGCGCCCCGGTCTCGCGCAATGGACCCAGACTTTCCGCCGGCCCACGGTCGGATTCGTGATCGGGACATACTTTCTGGCGACTTTTTGCTTTGCCTGTTTCGAGAGCACGTTCAGCTTGCTCGTGAAGGAACAATTCCACCTGGACGAACGCCACGCCGGGTATCTGTTCACGTATTGCGGCCTGCTCGGCGCCTTTCTTCAGGGGGGCGGGCTGGGATGGCTGAATCGCCGCCTGGGCGAGCAACGCCTGATCGCCGGGAGCTTGATCGTGGTCGCCGTGAGCCTGGCTTTGTTGCCGACGGTAAGCACGATTACGGCGCTGCTCTTGTGCCTGGCGCTGTTCGCGGTGGGCTCCGGCATTAATCGCCCGCCGACGTTTGGGCTGATTTCGCTGCGCACACCGCCGCAGGAACAAGGAGCGACGCTGGGGGTGACCCAAAGCGCGGCCAGCCTGGCGCGCATCATCGGCCCGATTTTTGCCAACGCGTTATACGCGGCACGCCCTTCCCTGCCTTACCTCGTCTGCGCCGCCGTCGCGCTGATCACCGGGTTGGTTGCGTGGACTTATTTGTGCCGCCAGTCCCAGGAAATCCTCGGCGCGGATGTGCAAGCGGGATGAACGCCGTCACCACAACCTACCTCGAGATGCGCTCGCCGGACGAACTGCTCCCGAAGCGCCTCGCGGATGAGCGATTCTGGATCGGAGAGGCGACCGTGCCGCAATGGCAGTTCAATCGTTTTCTTTATTTGACAGTCGGCGCGCCCTGGGCGTGGACCGACAAACGCGATTGGTCGGGAGAACAGTGGCGCGGTCACGTCGAATCGGGACGGCTCCGCACCTTCGTGGGCTACTACGACGGGTCCCCGGCCGGTTATCACGAACTGCGGCAGGACGATGGCGACGGCGTGGAGATCGCCTATTTCGGACTCCTTCCCGCGTTCATCGGCCGCGGCTTCGGCGGCGCCCTGCTCACGCACGCCCTCGATGAAGCCTGGCGCATGGAGCCAACCCGAGTCTGGGTCCACACCTGCACGCTCGACCACCCCGCGGCACTCGCCAATTACCAGGCGCGGGGGATGAAGATCTACCGCGTAGAGACCCAATAGCCTCAAATCCCCGCGAACCCAATCAAAAAGTCCGCGCAAAAGGTATGTCCCGTACGGGACTTACTGATCAGACGTGGGATAGAAGTTTGGGATTAACTCGCTTGATCCGGCTTGGTGGGGGACGTCTGATGACCGCCGGAATGGATGGTCGCGAACAGTTGGGAGAAATCGTCTTTCGTCACGTACGCTTCCGCACCCAGGCTTGCCGCCTCGGTTCGCAGGCCGGAGATTTCCGGACTGATGTAGTGGCGATTGTCTGCGGCCAGGTCGATCGCCGCGAGGATGCCTTCCGATCTCGTCAGCGACGCGGATGGCCGAGGATGAAGAAACGTTTTGCAGCAAGAACTGCAACGCCCGCGTGGCGGCGGTTTCGTTCCAGAGGCCGTCAGCGTTCGCGGCTTTCACATGGAAACGATAGCCGCCGGAAGGAACTCCCGTGTAATACGCCACCCGCCGCGCGCCGGCTTCCTGCCAGGTGTCTTCGTAACCTCGACTTCGTTCCGAGCTGCTCAACTGGAAATCAAGTCGGACCTCCCGTTCTGAGGACGCCAAACGGAAAAGAATGCTTTCCGTCAGGGATTTCTTTTCCCTATTGAGGTAGAAGGCTCTGCTCACCGCGAAGTTGCGGACACCGAACTTGACGTGGTCAAACATCTGTTC
>VHCZ01000078.1 GCA_016871535.1 Verrucomicrobiota bacterium | reverse complement strand
GGCACCTGGCCGGCTGCGGCGTTGCTCGTCGGTCACAGCCCCAAAACGGGGATGCTCCCTCCTGGCGCCTTGCATCCGGCCAGGCGGCGCTCCCGCCAAAACCGGAAGTTATTTTTGCACAGACCCTAAAGTCCACGGCCCGAAGCAACGGTTCATGGGAAGCGATCCTGGTGCAGACGGTTGTTTCGCGTGGTTTCCGGCTCATAACTCCGCCGATTTCAACTCGATCTTCCCCCAGTACCCGAATTCCCAGGCCCAATCATTGGCGCAGTTCTCCAGGCGCACCAGCGTTCTTTGCCCGGCGTACGGCGACAAGTCCACCTGGATTTGTTTCCAGCGTTCGCCGCTTCGTCCGATGATTTCCTTCTTCAGCAACTTGCCATCCGCCAGCACGCGCAACTCCCAATCGCCCCGCTCGTGCGACGCGGCTTCTACGGTGAGCACCGTTCGCTTTCCGCCGGGCACTTCGATCGCGCGCTCCAATGCCGCGCCGGTGTCGTGATTGAACGGGTGGGTCATCAGGACATTCTTATGTCCGGCATATTCCGCGAGCTTCGCGGGCGCCCCTTCGATGTCCGGACAGATCACGCGCCACTGCGGATTCCACAACGCCACCGATTCCCCGTCGCGCGGCGGTTCAATCGCCGAAGTGGTGCGCTCGTCCCCGATCAACTGCTTGCGCAGGTCGGGCGTCAGGGGCCGGTTGTCTTCCGGCGGATTCAGAAAGAACCAGATCAAATTCTGGAAATCGGCGTCGGGCATTTGCTCCAATCCTTCCGGCATGACCGACACTTCGCTGACGCGCATGGAGGCAATGTTTGACTTGGCGATGACTTCTTCTTTGGGTCCTTGCGCCAGCAAGCGGATGCGGGTCTCCGTGTCCTCCACCAGCCGCCCGCTCACCGTGCGGCCATCTTTGGTTTCCACCTCCACGTTTTCGTACCCTTTTCCGATGATTTGATTGGGATCGATGATGTTGGCGAGCAGGGCGTCCAACGTCGATCGCCCGACGCCGGTCAAATCGGGTCCCACGTCTGCGCCTTCGTTGTGGAGTTTGTGGCAGGTGAAGCATGTTTTCCGCGCGATCTCGCGTCCCGCATTCACGTCGGCCTCCCCATGAATGACGATGCGTTTCTTGGCCGCGATGAGTTTCAATTTGTCCGCATCGGTGTCGCGCACGCGGCCGATAATTTTCTGGGCGCGGTTGCGAGCATAATCGTCGCGCGAATTCACCAGCGAACGCACCACGGTCACCGGCAGGTCGCTCGGAGAAACTGTCTTGCTCTCCAACGCCGTGATGAAGGCGCGCGTCCAATTGCCGCGCGAAGTCAGGACTTCGGCTGCGACACGCTGTGTCGCGGGCGAAAACGCTTTCCAGCGGCGCATGATTTCCTCGGGCAGCGAGTCGCCGCCGATTTCGCCCAAGGCCCGCAGCGTTTCCTGCGCGAGCCGTTCAGCCGAAGTTTGCCCCAGCAACCTCACCAGCGCCTCGCGCACGGCGTCGGTCTTTTGCTGTTTCACCGATTGCAAGGCTTGAAGCCTTTGTTCGAGGCTGGCCTGCGAATTCTCGACCAACTTCAACGTCGCGCTCAACGCCGCGGCGTCGCCCCACAACGTGCCAAGCTGGCGGGCGCGCGACGCGACGTCCGGACTGGCGCTTTTGCTGAGCCGGGCCACAAAGGCTCCCGGCGGCCTGGATGGCACAAGCGCCTTGCCTTTCTGTCCTTCGATCAATCCGTCCAACGCGGCCACGGCCAGGGCGGAGGCGCTTTCCGGAATCGCTTGCACGAATTCCACGGCGGCGTCGAGTTTCGCCGAGTCTTGCGTGTCGCACAACCGGCGCATCAACTTGCGCGTGAGTTCGCCGCTGAGCGGCATGGAGTCCGGACCATTCTCGATCAACCAATCCAGGGCGGGTTGAGGATCACGAGCGGCCAAAGGTTCGGCCGCCATCCAGATCATGAATGGCAACACCGGATCCGCGCTCGAATCGGAATATCGGACCAGCGTGGCGAGAATCGGGCCGGTATCGGCGTCGGTGAGCGCCGCGGGAACTGGCGTGTTCACCGTGAGCGAACCGGAAATGAATTGGCGCGCCGCCGTGGCCACGCCCAGGCGCACAGAGTTGTCGGGATCCTCCGCTAAGGCCTGAAGCCTTGTAAGCGCGCGCTCCGAAGCTTCGCGACGTTCACCGGTCAAGCGCGCGACCCACGTGCGAATGGCTGCTTCTTTGTCCGTCGTTAGACTATCGAGCGTGGCGTCGTCCAGCAGGCCGGACGAGTGGAGCGTCCAGAGGGCGGCCAGGCGCGCCTCAAGCGTTCGGCCTTCGCGGAGCAAATTCTGCAACGGCGCTTTCGTCCGAGCGTCGCGCCGTTCATTCAAGATTCGTTGCGCTGTGCGCCGATGCCAGACGTTGCGGTGGGCGAGCGTGGAAACCAATTCGTCGCTGCTCAGTTTGGCCAGATTCAAGTTCGCGGGTCGAGGCGGCACCGGTTTCCCCGGTTGTTCGCCCACATAAACGACGCGCCAGATGCGGCCGTGCTCGCGATCGACGCCTTCGGGATCCGCGTTCGCGTTCTGGTAACACGGGTATTTGTCATACCAATCCATGATCCAGAGCGCGCCGTCGGGGCCGACCTGTGTGCTGACCGGGCGGAACCATCCGTCGTTCGCGCGGACAAAATCCCGGATGAACGACGCTTTGAAGCTCGATCCGTTCGGTGTCAGGCGGTCCTGATGAACCGCGCTGTCGTGAATGTTCCCCATGAATGCCGTGCCCAGATACTCGGCCGGATACTGGTCGCCCTGGTAAATCTGGACGCCGGCGTACGCCGCGCGAAAATGTTTGTGGTCCACGATGGAGGGTAGAAGTTGGTAAGCGTACGGATGCGGCGGCGTGCCCGCTTGCCGCGCGTAAATGCCGCCGGGCGCCATGTGGAACATGTGATCGATCACGCACGCGGTCACAAAGGCATTGCCCGCGCGATCGAAATCCACGCCCCACGGATTGCTCGTGCCTTCGGCAAACACTTCGAATTTCTTCGTGCGCGGGTGAAGGCGCGCCACCGCTGCCGTCATGATCACCGCCGGCTCGCCTGGCTGGTCTGGGTCTTTGACTTTCGAGTGGGTGAAAACCCCGTGCGTCATGTAAAGCCATCCGTCCGGTCCCCAGGTGAAACTGTTGAGCAACTCGTGGCGGTCCTCCAGGCCGAAGCCGGTCATCAGCACTGTCTTCTTGTCCGCAACGTCGTCGCCGTTGGTGTCTTCGAGGAAAAGCAAGTGGGGCGCCTGGCCGACATACACGCCGCCGTTGCCCACGAGCACGCCGGTCGCCAGATTCAGTCCATCGGCGAAGACAGTGACCTTGTCCGCGCGTCCGTCGCCGTCGGTGTCTTCGAGCACTTTGACATTGTCGCGAGGTTTCTTTCCCGCCGGGGCGCCGAGCGGATATTCATAAAGCTCGACGACCCAGAGACGGCCGCGTTCGTCCCAGGTCATCGCGACCGGATTCACCACGTCGGGCTCAGCAGCAAAAATCCGAATTTCAAAGCCGGGCGGCAATGCGAACTTCTTCTGAGCTTCGGCGGGAGGCAAGGCGGGCGTTTGCGTCGGCGTGTAAACGCCGGTCAACTGGCGTCCTGCGGCAAACACCGGTGGGCCTACAACGGAGAGACAAAGACAACCGAGAGCGAAGCGGAGGACAGAGTTCATGAGATGGATTAAAGGAAATCGGACTTGGGTTGGTCAATGATATCCTCACCCACGCCAAAATTCTGCCCATGAACAGTCGGTTCGTATAATCGTAATCCTAATCTTACTCTTACTCGAAAAGCTGCTTGTCTCTGAATGATTAGGATTAGGATTAGGATTAGGATTAGGAGCAGGAGAACTCCACAAGCCTAATTCAATCGCGGTGCGGACTCGCCCTACCATGGTCACGTCACTCGATTCTTAGCCACACCGTCTTCAGATAAGCCGGCTCTTTCCGGCTGACGGGAAAATCCGTGGGTTGAGGCGCGTAATGCTCGTGCGCGATCCGGCGGCCCGAAATCGCCATCGTTTCTTTGATTGTTTCCAGAAAAGCTTCCGGAGGCCAACGGGCCGAATTTGTCGAAACGAAGAGAATCCCTTCCCGTTTCAGGATCGGAAGGCATTCGCGGACGAGCCGGCCCAAATGCTTCTCCACCTGGAACACCCCGAATGGTTTCGACTGGGAAAAAGTCGGCGGGTCCAACACCACAAGGTCAAACATCCGGTTTTTTCTTTTCAAACGGCGCAACCATTCAACGGCGTCCCCGTAAATGAACTCGTGTTCCTCGGGCTGAAGTCCGTTCAAAAGAAAATTGCGCCGCCCCCATTCCAGATATTTTTTTGACAAATCGAGGCTGGTGACGCGCGCGCCGCTTTGGGCCGCGCACACGGAAAAGCCGCACGTATAAGCGAAGGTGTTCAGGACTTCCGGACGCCGAAGGGCCGAAGCGCAACAGGGAAATCCGCATCCGACGTGGCGCGTCAGGAACCGGCGCCGGTTCTCCCGTTGATCCAGGAACAGGCCCACGGAATAACCTTCGCCGAAGCGAATTTCGTACTGCACGCCGTTTTCCCGAACCGCAAACGCTTCCGGCGCCGCTTCGCCCGCAATCAGTCGTGGGCCGCTTTCGTCCGTCGTGGCCTGGCGAACGCGGCGAAGCAGGGCTTTGTGGTAAACACCGCGCAGCGACCATTGGCGCATCCATTCATCCAGCCGCTCGTGCTGCGCGGCGGAAAGCGGCTCTTCGGATTGAGAAAGCAGATAATCCCCGAACCGGTCCACGTACCACGCCGCCCGGCCGTCCGAGGCTCCGTGAAGCAGGCGATACGCGTTGGTTGTTCGCGGATCGATGAGCGCGGAGCGCAGGCCGAGCCGAACATCATCACTGAAATCCGCTTCCACCCGAAAAGTCATCGGAGCCGAAGTGACCGGATGCTTAAGCGTCAGTGCTTCGCTGTGCAGGAAAAGGCGTGCCGCCGGGGATCCGCCGTAAAGCGTGTCGCCCAGGATCGGGAATCCCTGATCCGCGGCGTGAACGCGGATCTGATGCGTGCGGCCCGTGACTGGATCGGCTTCGAGGAACGTATGATCTTCACGCGCGATCCGCAGGCGAAACCGCGTTTCGGCTCGGTCTTTCTCCAGGCCGCCGGGGCGGCTGACATATCTTTCGCCCGCTCGGACCAATCTGGACACGACCGTGGCTGAGCGCGATTTCACAGGTTTGTCTGTGGCCAGGATGTATTCTTTCCGGACCTGGCGCTCGGCGAATTGCCGGGTCAAGGATCGGCTGGCCATCGGTGTCTTCGAGAAAACGAGCACGCCGGAGGTCTCCTTGTCGAGTCGATGCACAATGGCCAGGTCAGCCCAGCGCGGCTCCCGGTGGCGAAGCCAATCATAGATGCCTTCTCCAGCGTAAGGTGCCGGAGCGTGCGTGTTCAGCCCGGCCGGCTTGTTCACCACGAGGAGATGTTCGTCCTCGAAAAGGACGCAAGGGATCGAGGCGTTCACGCTCAGAGAAGCATTGGGAGTCCCGGAAGACATTTACGCTTTAGCGCGTGTTTTGAAAATGAGTGGAACGGGCTAGCAGCCCGTTTTCGGCGGCAACTTGCCGCCGAACATTGCGGCAGGCCCGCCGCAAAAGGCCAGTGGCCTGGTATGTGTTTAGCGTGCCTTTCGCCGTAGCGCAGAGTTGCACTCTGCCGTATCGCCGATTTGCAATCGGCAGCGCTTCGGCGAGTTCCAAAGCCCTGGAACCTGTCGAGCCCCTGCGGAATGCCATTCCGCGATACGGCAGATTGAAAATCTGCGCTACACTAAACAGATACGTGGCCTGTTCCACCCAAAAGGCATTTTCAAAACGCGCTTTCAACGCTTCAACGACTTCGCTACTGGCGTTCACCAAAAATTCCAGGCTCCTTTCCAGATTACCCACAGGCCGAGCAGAAAGTTTGTTACGGCGTGCGCGGTCATCGCGTCCCCCAGCCGTTGTTTCCAAATCACTAATCCCTGGTAAACCGCCGCGCAGAGGATTGCGGGCAACCACTCGAAATGGACGAACCCAAAGATCGCCGCCGTGACCAGAAACGGCGTCCAACCAAAATGGCCCAACGGAACGCCCTGGAAGCCCGGATTGACGATGTAACGATAGAGAAAGGACCGGTAGAAAACTTCCTCCAGCGGCGGCACAACAAGGGAAGATCCGAGCACACGCACCCATATGAAGAACCATGCCCCGCCGCTTTGCGCACCGAAATGTTCGTGCGGGTTCCAGACTTTGGCCGTGCTTCCGAACTTCGGGTAAAGCCCCTCCAGTCCAACCCAAAGTCCAAACACCACGACACCGGCTGCGACGCCTTCCCAGGAGAACTTCCATCGCATCTCACTGACCCAGGGCCGGACCAGCCAGATCAACCAGGCGCCGAGCAAGGTTTTCACGAGGTATAGCCAGTACCGAGACCCTTCGCCCAAGAATCCCTGAGCGGAAGTCAACGCCGCGAAGGCCACAAAGGGAACGACGCGCGCCAGCAGGGGGGATTTTTCAAGCCGGCCAATGAGATGGTGCATGTGTGTTGTGCGCGCCGCACGTGCTCACGTAGCCCAGATTCGCAATCCGAGCAAGGACTTGTTGGACTCAGCGCCCTCCGGCAATCCTCTCTGCTCCCTACACGCAACTCTTCCGTTTAGAATCCCAACGGGATTCCGACGCCGTCCACAGATTCGTGTAAGGAGCCGAGAGGACTGGCGCACTCCAGTTAGCCTTGGCGCAGCCGAGTTGTATGGCCTGCGAAGAAAATTTGGGGCGGCTTCTGGTCCATATATTCGCGTTCTTGCAGCCCAAGCCTTTCGCCCGATGGCAGATAAAGTCGTAAATCTGGTCTCCAGCGAGAAAGACAGTTTCATTGTCTGTCGCAACAGCAAAGGGATGCCCGTAAGAGGCTCCCTCATGCACTTCACCAATCAAGCCACGGTTTTCGAGGTCTATAACCCGTTCAGCATCCTCCAGCTCAGCGAAGTCCTGAATGACTTCCGGATCGTCATTGGCGAACGCACGCTCTATGCCGGCCGGGGCGTGGTCAGCAGCCTGGTGAACACCGGGATCATGCTGGTGTGTGAGGCGACGCTGGTCGATGCCTGGAATGACGTGGACATCCTTTCTTTGATCAAGGATACCACCCTGTTTCGCGACGAAATCAAACGGTTCGTCGGCGATTACCGAGATGATCAACATGATCCTCGAACGCCAATACGAAGGCCGGACCCTCTTCGCCAAGACAGTCAACAAACTGTTGCTGGACACGGCGCCCGCCGAAGCCCACCGGAACCGCATCGCCATGCTGAAAAGGCTCCTGGAACAAGAATCCGAGCGCGCGCGAACCGCCGGACAACCGCTGGAAGTGCTCAACATCGGCTGCGGCCCGGCCAAGGAAGTGCGCGATTTCATGGCGGCGTCGCGCGACGCGGATTTGTGCCGGATGACCTTGATGGATTTCGGCAAGGACGCCCTGGAATTTGCGCAGCGAAGGGCCATCGACGAGAAAGCGCGGACCGGTTCCAAGATTCAGTTGGAGTTCATCGAAAAATCGATCGACGACCTCCTCCGGGAATCCATGGCGCGAACACGTGTCGCGCAAGCGGCAGCCAAACGCTACGATTTTGTCTATTGCGCGGGGTTGTTCGATTATTTCACGGACTCGGTTTGCCGCCGGCTCATCGCACTCTTCTACGAATGGCTGGCGCCGGGCGGACTCTTGAGCGTCACGAATATCCATCCGAGCAACCCGCAGCGGCATTTGATGGAGTATCTGCTGGAATGGAACGTCTTTCATCGGACGGAGAAAGAACTGGAGAGCTTAGCCCCTGAAGGAGAAAGAGAGATGATCGCCGACCGAACGGGCGTCAATATCTTCTTGAATATCAGAAAAACGCGCTGAATCCGTCATGACGCAAGGGCCACATTCTGGTTCTTCACTGTTTGCAGTGAGGCGGCCCATGCTCCCTTTCCATGAACCGCTCCTCCGGACCGTGGCCTTTAGGCCGCTTCAATGCTCGACTGCGGAGAGTGCGCGGGAGCAGCCTGAAGGCTGCGGTCCGCACAATCTCAGGTTCATGGGGAGAGAGCGTGGTGATCGGACCAAGGAAGCTTCCCATGACAGGCTCAACTGAACAGCCGGATGTTTCTTTCCAGGAGGCTTACAGGTCCTATCTTGCGGACCTCTGGGTGCGGCGGACGCGAACTCTGTGCATCATTGCCCTGGCGGCAATCCCTTCCGGCGTGGTGCTGGATTGGGTTATTTATGGAGAGCGCTACCTGCCGGCGTTCATCGCGATTCGTGCCGTCACTGAACTGCTTTTGGGAATTCTGCTCTGGTTCCTGCAGAAGCCCGCGGCGCGAAGCCATCATAAGCTGCTCGGTTTCGTCTGGATGGCACTGCCCATCGCCCATCTCTCTCTCATGATCGGCATGGCGGACGGCATTGAGTCGCCGTATTACATCGCCCACATTTTGGTGGTCATGGGCGCCTGTCTCATGCTCCCGTGGACCTTCAAGGAATGCGTCGGAGGTTGCCTCATGACCTGGACCCTGTACGGGGCTGCTTGTCTTGCGAGTTGGGCCGCCTTTGGACATTCAGACCGGACTGACTGGGTCCAGCGCGCGGTTTCGAATGGTTTCTTCATGATGATCTTTCCCATCATTGGCCTGGCGGGCAGCTACGCGTCGGAAGGATTTCGGTTTCGCGAGTTCCGGTTGCGCTTCGACCTGGATCAAAAGAAAAAGGAACTCAAGACGTCCTACGAAAAACTCGCGGAACTGGACCGCGCCAAAAGCCAGTTTTTCGCCAACATCTCTCACGAACTGCGCACGCCGCTGACGTTGATCGTCTCGCCGCTGGACCAACTCCGGAACGCGCCGGAGATTCAGTCCAATGCCAGGGCGCGTGAAGTGCTCGACATCATGTTCGGCAACGCCAATCGGCTCCTGGTGCTCATCAACGACCTGCTCGATTTGGTGAAACTAGAGGACGCCAAACTGGAGTTGCACCGCAAGCCGGTCGATCTGAAAGAACTGCTGCCCGGCCTCGTGGATTCCATGCGCGGCGCCGCCGAACGCGCGAATCTCCGGTTGGAAACGCTCCTCGACGAGCCATCCTCGCTCGTCGTGTCCGCGGACAAAGACCGCATGGAAAAGGTGTTCATCAATCTTCTGTTCAACGCGATCAAATTTACGCCGGCCGGCGGAACGGTCCGAGTGTCCGGGCGGCAGGAGAATGGCCACGTGGTCGTGGACGTCACGGACACCGGCATCGGCATTGGCGAGGATAAGCTGGATCAAGTCTTCAGCCGGTTCTGGCAGGAAGACGGTTCGTCCACTCGAACGCGCCAGGGCACCGGCATTGGCCTGGCGCTGGTCAAGGAGCTGGTCCAACTCCACAACGGCACTGTGACCGTGCAAAGCCAGAAAGGCGTCGGATCGACTTTTACCGTTCGTCTCCCGCACTGCGCCGAACGGCCTGAGGCAGCCACAACGGGCGATTCCGAAGACGCGTGGCTTGCCGAGATGCTCCACAAAGCCCAGCGCCACCAGGAAGCACTCGCGCCGCCGCCCACCCCCACTCCTCAGAAGAGCACGCCCGCGAGCAGAGATCCGCACAAACACACCTTGCTCCTGGTGGAGGACGAGCCCGCGATGCAGCGTTTCTTGTCCCTCGAACTCCAGGACACCTACAACGTCATCATCGCTTCGGACGGCCAGGAGGGCTACGAACTGGCCCAGTCGCATCAGCCCCGGCTCATCCTCACCGACATGATGCTTCCGAAACTGGATGGCATCACGCTCTGCCGGAAGTTGAAAGCGTCTCCGACACTGCAGCCGTCTCGCATTGTGATCTTGACGGCTCGGGCCGAAGACCGCACCAAATTGAACGC
Source organism: Verrucomicrobiota bacterium (assembly GCA_016871535.1). Classification (NCBI taxonomy): domain Bacteria; kingdom Pseudomonadati; phylum Verrucomicrobiota; species Verrucomicrobiota bacterium. The sequence continues at coordinate 13,009 of VHCZ01000078.1, read as the reverse complement.
GTTGGAGGCCGGCGCGGACGACTTCCTGATCAAACCCTTCAGCACGGTGGAACTGAAAACCCGGCTGGCCAATCTCCTCTTGACCGCCCAACTCGAACGGGAATTGCACGCCCAGAATCAAGTCCTGGAATCGACTCTCAAACAGTTGCGCGCCGCCGAGGCCCAGCTCATCCAGACCGAGCGCCTCTCCGCGCTCGGCACGCTTTCCGCCGGGATCATGCACGAGATCAACAATCCGATTATCTTCATGATCACGGCGGTTCATTTCCTCAAGTCCACCGTCGCAGGCGCGTCGAGCGACGCCCAAGACACCATCAACGACATCGAGGGCGGCTTGAAGCGCATCCGCGACATTATCGCGGATTTGAAAAGCTTCGCTTACGGCGGGACCAACACGGCCAGGACGGAATGCGATCCGCAGAAGATCGTCCGCACGGCCCGGCGCATCCTGGCGCACGAAATCCGCGAGGACGTCCAGATCGAAGAAATCGTCAGCGCCGAGGCGCGATTATTCGGCAACGAAAACCAATTGGTGCAACTCCTGGTCAATCTCATTCAAAACGCCTTGCAAGCCACCGCGGGCAATCCGTCCGAAAACAAACCGCGTCAGATCCAGATTCGGGCGCAGCCGGACGCGAGGCATTTCGTGCTGGCCGTGCGGGACAACGGAACGGGAATCGCCCAAGAGAATTTGTCGAAAGTGTTCGATCCGTTCTTCACGACCAAGCCTGTGGGTGAAGGCATGGGCCTGGGCCTCAGCATCAGCCACACGATCGTGAACCAACACCAGGGCGAAATCTCCGTGAAAAGCGAGCCGGGCGAGTTTACCGAGTTCATCATTCGGCTTCCTCCGACCGCGGGATGACTCTCTGCCGTGCAAACTGTCAGAACCAATCAAACCGGGTAGGGACAGATTCCACTCCGTCCCTGATGTTATTCCGAGATCGTAAGAACATTCATTCCAGGGACGCGGTGGAACGCGTCCTTACCCGTTCATGGGCTGTGCGCACGGCTTCTTGGCCATGAAAGCTTCCCATGAACCCGACGGTAGGGCGAGCCTGTCCCCAGCGAGCCGCTTCCCACGTGTTCCCAATACGTCGGACTTGGCTCACCGGGACGGACTCGCCCTACCCTCTGCGTGCTCCGGTTGAGAAATTCAACGCCGCTCTACTGCTTGCTCACCCGTTGCGCCAATTCGGAGATGGTGCTTTGGGCGATTTCCTGGACGGAGATGGAGATGCTGAAATGCAGCTCCATCTCGTGCCGGATTTGCACGGCCATGATCGAATCCAGTCCCATCGCGCTCAAACGCCGTCCGGTGTCCAATCGGTCCGGGCTCGTCTTCAAGACTTCACTCACGATCTGCTTGAGCTTGGCTTCAACGGCTTCTTCGCCTCGTCCGCCGCGCTTGCGAGGCGCGCTTTCGCCGGAGCCATTCCTGAGTTCTTCCGAACTGACTGATCCCGATTGCTTCGATTTCCTCGGAGCGACGTGCGCGAGAAAAGGCGTGGCCGAAGCCCGGACATTGGCTTCGAAATACTTCGGCCAATCCACCGACATCATCGCGATCTGTGGTCGCTCCTGGCTCAAGGCAAATTCCAAGGCTTCCAGAGCCGACTCCGGTTTCATTGGGAACACGCCCTGGGCGGAAAGACGTTCGCCACGGCTCTCCCGCTCCGCCATGCCGGTCTTGTCCCACGAACCCCAGTTGATGCTGACGGCGGAAATCCCGGTCTGGCGAAGCGCCCCGGCCAGGCCGTCGAGAAATGCGTTGGCGGCGGTGTAAGCGGCGCTCTCCTTCGACCCCAGCAGCGGCGAACGTCCAAGCAACAGAAGCTTGCGCGCTCCGTTTTCCACCAGCCACCGCGCGACCTTGAGTCCAATGCCGCCCAGTCCGCCCGTGATCAAATACGTTCCTCCAACCGAAACCGGCAACGGCGCCCGCGGTCTTGCAGGAATTTCGACGCGCGCCAGACGCAAGACCTACCGCGTCTCCGCGCGAAGCGCGATTTGGTCGTCTGCGCCGCAGGAAAGAATCGCGTCCAGCAACGCCTGGGCTTCGCCGCTCGGTTCCAGCGGATCGAGATCAACCAGGCCTCCCCACAACATCGGGAGTTCAACTGCCAAACTCCTCCCCAATCCCCACAGGAGCGACTGCGCCGACGCAACCGCGAGGTTCTCCTGGCCCGTGACGCGCTGTGAGCCGCGCGTGACCAGCCAGAGACGTGGCTGAGTTTTGCATCCCTTGGTTTGGTGAATGAGGCTTTGCGCGGCGCGCGCGACCCATGCGCAAGCGCGCGTTTGCGCGTGGGCGAGCGACTCCGCCGTCAAGTTGGCGGAGACTCCAAGTCCCCACAGATAGATCAAGCCGCGGAAATGAGTCTCGACCTCCGACAGGTTTGCCTCCTCAAAAAGGCGGGCCAGGTTCTGCGCAGAAGGATCGAGCCGCCACGTTTCTGAACTTAACTTCTGGAAGCCTTCACCTGAAAAACATAAAAGCACCCGATCGCCGCGTTTTGCGAGAAGTTGGGCGAGTGATTTCCCAACACCGCCTTCGTCGGCGAGGATCAGCCACGTTCCGGGCTGCCGCGTCCGGCTCTCCTCGTACGCGGTAGGGCAGACCTGCAGGTCTGCCCTACCATCCGCCGGTTCGTGGTCACCTTCGGACGACGAGTTGCCTGGCGCGGCCAGCTCCCATCGCCCTTCATAAACGAGGTTCCGGATGGTCCAGTCTTGAAGGCGCATTGATGGCGCGGGCGTTGGTGCCGGGATTGGTTTCGGTATTTGCGCCGGAGCGGCGCGCGCGACGATCACGCTTTGACCGAATTTCTCACCCGTCGTGCGCGCCTCCGGAAAAACGGCGGCATGGGGAAAGTGGTCTCGCAAGACCTCGAGCCAGGCGCTGCTCGTCAGGAGCGGTTGGTCCGGGCGCAGTTCGTAATCCTCGAATCGCTGCCAGCCTTCCAGCAGCGAAAACGAAACGTCCAGCCACGTCTGTTGTTGTGTGGCTTCCCAAAGCAAAAGAAATCCGCCTGGCGCCAGGAGTTTCCTCACGTTGGCCAGCGTCTGCCGGAGTTGACGCGTGGCATGAAGGACGTTCGCCGCCACAATCACGTCGAAGCTTTGCAGATCGAAACCCTGCTGCGCCGGATCGTCCTCGATGTTCAGCACCTGATACGTGACGAAGGGAAACGCGCTGAATTTTTCCCGCGCGTGCTGGAGAAAACCGGGACCGAGGTCCGTGAACACATATGTGGTTCGCCCGGCGGGCAAGATCGGCAACAGATACTGCGTGGTCGCTCCGGTGCCGGCGCCGATTTCGAGCATTCGAATTGGACGCGCCGGATCCAGGGAGGCGACAATCGTGCCGGCGATTTCCTTGAGGATTCCGTTGCAGTACTGCGCGAGCGTGGAAACGGAATAAATCTTCTCCATGGTCTCGCTCGACCCCTTTTCAAACACGAGGCTCAGGAGATCCACCGCGCCGGTCAGAACTTCCGGCAAATTCTGCGAGCAATGTCTCACCAACTGAGGCAGGAAAAGCTCATTCTTCCAACGTTTCCCAACCTCGTCCCATAAGTCGGTCAAGTTGGGCGGGGCGTCGACACTCGCGTCGGACAACTTCTTCAACCATCCCGCGACGGCTTTTCGATGGCGGCTGAGAATGGGGGATTGGTTGATGCGTTCCTTGAAACGCACGTCCCCAGAGCCGGATGGAATCCCCCTCACCCGTCCTGCGGACACCCTCTCCCCCACTGGGGGAGAGGGAAGGGGGTGAGGGGGAATCGTTCAGGAAGATCTGATCGTCCTCTTGAGGACTTCGCAAAAACGCTCCGGCATCCGCCGAGATTATGCCCAGCTTGCGCAGCGCTCGAATCAGGTACCCCTCCGCCAGCCGGTTGAGCACCGCGAACTTCTCCGCCTCCACTTCGAAACTCGATTCGGCAAAGCCCGCCGCGGCTCGTTGGCGTCCTGTTTCCAGGATCTGAGGCCAAACCGTGTCCGGAGCCGCGGGTTCCGCTGGAACTTCCCGCCGCCGTTCCACCCAATAGCTTTGCCGCTGGAACGGGTAGGTCGGCAGGCTGACAATTCTCCGCGCATAACCGCGATCCAATTCCCGCCAGTCAATCCTCGCGCCGCGCGTGTAAAACTGAGCCAGAGTCGGCAAGACCACTTGCCAGTCGTCCTCGCCGTTTTTCAGGGAGGCGAGCCACGCAGAATGTAGGGCAGGCTTCCAGCCTGCCACTTCCTGAGGCATCTTTCCTCGCGTATGACATGGCAAGGATGCACTGTCAACCGGCAGACAGGATGTCTGCCCTACATTCTTGGACAGGCTCTCGGCACAACGCCGGGCCATGGCCAGGAGACTTGGGTTCGGTCCGCATTCCAGAAAATCCGTGAAGCCCGCCTTGAGGAACGTGGAGATTCCTTTGGCAAATTCGACCGGCCTGCGGATGTGTTGAGTCCAGTAGTCGGCATCCGGAGTGTGGTCGGCCGCGAGCCATTCGCCCGTGAGATTCGAGACCAGGGGAATACGCGGCGGATGGTAATGAACTTTCCGCGACACCGCCTGGAATTCTTCGAGCACCGGTTCCACGAGCGGCGAGTGAAAGGCGTGAGAAACCGCGAGGCGTTGATGCCGGACCTTCCGTGCCGAAAAATCCTGGAGAATTCGGTCTACCGCCTTTCCGTCGCCGGAGATCACGGTCAATTCCGGCCCGTTGACCGCGGCAATTGAAACCAACTCGCTCGACCCGGCCAGGGTTTGTTCGACGTCTTTCGCCGCGGCAAACAGCATCACCATTTGTCCCGTTCGAGGCAGCGCGTCCATCAAACGCGCCCGCGTCGCGATCAGCTTCAGCCCGGCTTCCAGATCGAAGACTCCTGCCAGACACGCCGCCACGTACTCGCCGACACTGTGTCCGAGCACGGCATCCGGGACCAGGCCCCAGGATTGCCACATCCGGGCGAGGGCGTATTCCAACGAGAAGAGAGCCGGCTGCGCATACCGGGTTTCATCCAACGGCGAGCCCTGGCCGGCCGTGGGATAAAGCACGGACAAAAGGGGCTGATCGAGGAGCGGGCGCAGAATCTCGTCGCAACGGTCCAGGGTCTCGCGAAACGCGGGGTGGGTTTCGTAAAGTTGCCGGCCCATGACCGGGTATTGCGAACCCTGGCCCGTGAACAGGAAGGCAACTTTCGGCCGGCTTCGTCCGTCAACGCGGCCTTGGTGCATGCCGCCAGTCTTTAGGCCCTCGCAAAACGCCGCGAGCAACTCGCGAGCCTGCGCGCCAGAATCCGCCACCAACGCGAGGCGATGCTCGAAATGCGCGCGCCCCGCGTTGGCCGTGAAACAAATATCCGGAAAAGCGCTTCCTTCAGGTTCCCCTCCCGGGAGGGGTGAAGGGGTGGGTTCGTCGAAAGCCTCCTTGGCTTGATTACCATGCTCTTGTCCCATGAACCCGGTAGGGCGAGTCCGTCCCGGCGAGCCGCTCGACGTGTCTGGAACACGTCCGACTCGGCTCGCTGGGGACAGGCTCGCCCTACCGTCAGGTTGATGGGAAGGACTACTGAGAAATCGCCCCATCTCGCTGGCCAGGCGGCGCAGTTCTTCCGGACTCTTCGCCGACAACGCGAGCACATGCAGCGGCCGTTCCGCCGGCGGTGGGGGCGGCTCGGTCGGCGGCGCTGCTTCCAGAATCAAATGAGCGTTCGTTCCGCCAAAGCCGAATGAACTCACGCCCGCAAGCCGTCGTCCGCCGGGCCAGTCCGTGGTTTGCGTGGGAATCACAAACGGCGTCTCCGCCAGACGGATGTGCGGATTGATGGATTGGAAATGGAGATTTCGCGGAATCTCTTTGTGCCGGAGCGCGAGCACGGCTTTCACAAAGCCCGCCACGCCCGCCGCGGACTCCAGGTGGCCGATGTTGGTCTTCACCGATCCCAGCCAACACTTCTGCGTCTCCGAGCGATCCGGTCCGAGCACGTGACTCAGCGCTTCAACTTCCTGAGGATCGCCCAGCGAGGTGCCCGTGCCGTGGCATTCCACGAAACTGATTTCGCGTGGGTGGACGCCCGCTTGCGCCAGCGCCGCTCGAATCACCGCTTCCTGCGCCGGTCCATTGGGCGCGGTCAAACCGTTGCTCCTGCCATCCTGATTGATCGCCGAGCCGCGCACCAAGGCCCAGATGCTGTCGCCGTCCCGCTGGGCGTCGGACAAACGTTTCAACACGATCACGCCGCAGCCTTCCCCGCGCACGTAGCCGTCCGCGCGGCTGTCGAACGTTTTGCACCGGCCATCCGATGCCATCATGCGCGCGTGCGACAACGCGATTGTGATTTCCGGACTGAGAATGAGGTTCACGCCGCCGGCCAGTGCAAGACTGGATTCGCCGCGCCGCAAACTTTCGCAAGCCTGATGAATCGCCACCAGGGAGGAAGAGCATGCCGTGTCCACCGCAACGCTGGGGCCGCGCAGGTCGAAGAAGTAAGAGATTCGATTGGCAGCGATGCTGTGCGACAGGCCCGTTCCCGCATACGCGTCAATGGCGCCGGTCTCCTTCAGTTGAAGAAGCGAGTAATCGAAACTGCTGAGGCCCACGAACACGCCCGCGTTTGAACCGGCAAGTTGTGTCGAGGGAACGCCGGCATTTTCGAGCGCTTCCCAGCTCACTTCCAGGAGCAGGCGCTGCTGCGGGTCCATCTGGATCGCTTCCCGAGGGGAAATCTCAAAGAAATCGGGGGCGAATCGGTCGATATCGCGAAGGAACCCTTCCCATTTCGTGGTCATCTTGCCGGGAGTTCCCGGCTGCGGATCGAACAGCGATCGGCTGGCCCGGGAGAATCTCCGACGCGGGCATTTTGAGAACTTCAGCCAGGCGAGAAACCAACCAACGCTCCAGCAATCTGGCCTGCCCGCCCGCGTGGGGCGAGGCTCCTGCCGAGCCTTCCATCGCAATGTTCGATTGAATCTGGCTCGTGAAGCCGCTCGCCCCACCGGAGTTCACTGAAGCATTACTTGGCGCTTCCGCTTTCCATTGCCATTCCGGCTCGAAGCTGCCTTCCAGAAACATCTCGCGCGCTTGGCGCCGTTGGATTTTGCCGCTGGAGGTTTTCGGCACGGTGTGCGGTTTGACGAGCAGAATGGAATGAACCTGGATTCCGTGCTCCTCAGCGATTGCTTCGCGGATCGCCGTTCCAACTTCCGCCAGATTTGCTTTGTGGTGGCGAATGAGCTCCTGCGCCAGGACGAGCCGTTCTTCGCCATCTACCTCGACAGAGAAGGCGGCGCCTGCATCGGCCTGCAAGGCGCGATGGGCCTTCTGCGCGCTCAATTCAATATCTTGCGGGTAGTGGTTGCCGCCTCGGATAATGATCAGGTCTTTCAACCGACCGGTGATGAACAGTTCATCCTCGTCCACGAATCCCAGATCGCCTGTGCGGAGAAACGGCCCTTCGCCTGTGTCCGCAATTCGCGCACGGAAGGTCTCTTCGGTTTCCTGGGGCTTCCGCCAGTAGCCGCGCGCCACGCTCGGACTGGACAACCAGATTTCGCCGACTTCGCCGGGACCGCAGCGGCGGAGCGTGTCCGGATTGACAATGGCAATCTGCTGGTCGCGCGCCCCCTGCCCGCAGCCGATGGCCTGGCAAGTCAAGGCGTTTGCTGGAGAGAATTCTTCGGAAGATTTCGTGGATTGAAGTTCCGAACCACCCTTCGCTTCCCCTTCAGGCACCCTCTCCCCTCCGAGGGGAGAGGGAAGGGGTGAGGGGTCCACCGGAGATTTCAAAACTTGTGAGGAGGCTTCGACGATACGATGCGTCTCGAACGCGGCCTTATCAAGCGTTTTGACACAATAAAGCTTCGGCCCGGCAAAAATGGAGACGCCGAGCGTGGCTTCGGCCAGGCCGTAGGCCGGTTTAAGGAATTCGGCGCGAAAGCCGCACGAGGTAAAAGCCGCCGCAAATCGTTCCAGGGTTTCCAGCCGCACCGGCTCCGCCGCATTGAGAGCCATCGTCCAGCAGGACAAGTCAAGCTGGCGTTTCTCTTCGTCGGAAATCTTCTGCGCGCAGAGTTCATAGGCGAAGTTCGGGGCAATGGCGGTGCTGGCGCGATGCCGGGACAGGGCGTGCAACCAGCGAAAAGGCCGCTGCAAGAAGGACGCCGGCGCCATCAACACGCATGGGAACCCGCCGTACAGGGCCTGCAGGATCGAATAGATCAGCCCCATGTCGTGTAAGAACGGCAGCCACGAAACGATTTTCGTGTGGCCGCGTCCGTCGCACAGGAACGACAGATTGTGCATCAGGTTGCCATGGCTGACCATCACCCCCTTCGGAGTGCTGGTGGATCCGGAGGTGTATTGCAGGAAAGCGAGCGTTTCCGGAGTCACCTCTCCGGGGTGCCAATCCGCCGCGGCGTCGTCCGCAATTTCATCTGTGGCCAGCCAGAGCATGTCCTCAAGTCCGGGCACGACGCCGAACAATTCGCGCGAGCGCGCGAATACCATCGAACTGGTCAGACAAAAGCTGGCTTGCGCATCCGACGCGATCGTTTGAATGCGCGGCACGTTCCGCGGATTCCGCGGGGGATACGCGGGCACGGCGACGATTCCAGCGTAGAGGCATCCGAAAAACGCCGCGATAAATTCCAGCCCGGGATGATACAACAGCAGCGCGCGGGCACCGGGAGGCTCGACCGCTTGAAGCTTCGCCGCGATGGCGCGCGCGTTTCGATCCAATTCCTCGTAGCTCAAGGCGAATTCCTCCGCCTCGCCATCGGCCAGGAATATGTAGAGCGGTTCGTGGGATTGAGTGACGGCGCGCGACCGGAGCAAATGCACCAGCGTCGAAGGTCTGCCAGGGTCATTCATGGAGACAACAGACTGTGCACTGTAGATTCGTTACCACCGTGATGATAGGTCTTTCAATAACTGAAACTGGACCCTGCGCACACTGAGAAAATTGCTGGGGGCGCATCCCCGAAAGAGGACACCGCAGTGCAGACTTGAAGTCCAGTTTCCAATTGCGGATTTCGATCCCGAAACTAAAGTGCGCCTAACATTCATCCAAACAAAGCCTATGTACTTTGGAGCCGACTACTACCCCGAACACTGGGTCTATCCCTACGCCGGCACGCCGGAGAATCCCGAATCCCGTTGGGAGCAGGATGCCCAATTGATGTTCGCCGCCGGCATCAACGTCGTTCGCATGGGAGAATTCTCCTGGGGACTCTGCGAGTCCAAAGAAGGACAGTACGACTTGGCCTGGCTCAAACGCGCCATGGACGTCATGGCCAGGGCCGGGATCAAGGTCGTGCTCGGCACGCCTTCGGCCGCTCCCCCGATCTGGCTCTCGAAAAAGCATCCGGAAATCCTCCCCATCGACGAACGCGGTTTGCGGCGTCACGCCGGCACCCGGCGCGCCTACTGCATGAACAGCGACATCTACTGGGATTACAGCAAACGCATCGTCCGCGCCATGGCGAACGCGTTGGGGGATCACCCGCAGCTCATCGCCTGGCAGATCGACAACGGCATCGGCGGCCATGACACCGAATCTTCGTTCAACGAAGAATCGCGCCGGGATTGGATCGCCTGGCTCAAAGCCAAATACGAGACGATCGACCGACTGAATGACCTGATGGGAACCCGCTTCTGGGGCCAAATTGTGGCCGATTGGAATGAAGTCCCGATGCCCATGCGCGCGCCCACCGTGCACAATCCCGCTCTGGTCACGGACTGGCGGCGATTCGCCAGCGACACCTGCGCCGCTTTCGTCAGAATGCAGGCGGACTTGCTCCACGAACTGACCCCCAAGATTCCCGTCACCACCAATCTTCGCGGCCTGGATCGGCGGTTCGACCACTTCGACATGGCGGCGGCAGTCGATTTCGTCTCGTTTGTCAGCAACGCGGCGGTCAAAGCGAGGTCGGCCGAGAACGCCTGCGAAATCGACATGCTCCGTTCGCTGAAAAAAACGGACGTGCGCACGCCCGACGGCGATTCGGGATTTTGGGTCATCGAGCAAAAAGCCGCGCAGGTCAACTGGCAGGATGTCAATTCGTTGGTCCGCCCCGGCGTCGTCCGGCTGTTCACCTACCAGATGATTTCGCGCGGCGCCGGTGGCATCCTCTACTTCTTCTGGCGGCAGCCGCGCATTGGTTCGGAGAAATTCTACGGCGGCGTCCTGAGCCACGACGGCCAGTCCCGCAGCCGCGCCTACAAGGAAATCAGCCAGATCGGCGAGGAACTCAAACGTCTGGCGCCGGTTCTGAAGGGCAGCCGCGTGGTGGCCGAGGCGTGCATTCTCTACAGCCACGACAACGAATGGCTGCTTCAGGAGCCGATGCAGCCGAACAAACATTTCGCGCTCCGCGACCATATCCAGCTTTTCTACAACGCCCTGCACGACCGGAATATCCCGGTCGATTTCGCCCGGCCGACCGAAGATTTGTCCCGCTACAAACTCGTCATCGCGCCGTCGCTGCACTTGTTGGCCGGAGGCGAAGCGGACCTGCTGAAGCTCTACGTCCAGAATGGCGGCACCCTCGTGGCGACCTTCAATACCGGGTTGGTCGATGAACATTGCATCGCGCCGGACACCGGGTATCCGCACGACCTGACGGATTTGTTCGGCATGGAGGTCATGGAGTTTGATCCGATCCCGCCCGGCGAGGACAACCATTTGAATTTCAAAGGCGCCTTCCCGACCAGCCACCTGCATCCCGCGCGCCTGTGGTGCGATTTGATCGAGCCGCGCGATTGCCAGATTCTTGCCACCTACGCGAAGGACTTTTACGCCGGCCGCCCCGCGATGACGATGCATACCTTTGGACTCGGCGCCGCGGTTTACCTCGGCACGATGAGCCACCAGCCGTTCTATCAGGATTTGATCGTGTGGCTCCGGCAGATGTGCAACCTTTCCCCGCTCCTGAAAGTGCCGGAAAGCATCGAGGCCAGCCTGCGGCAGAAGGACGACACGCGGCTTTACTTCCTGCTCAACCACCAGCACAGCCCCGTGCGCATCCAACTGGTCAAACCGATGCACGACTTCCTCACCGGCAAAACGCTCACCGGCAACATCGATCTCCCCGCGCATGGGGTGCTCGTGCTGGATGAGCACCATGCCACTGAAGAGTAGGGCAGGCTTCCAGCCTGCCCCTGGAGTTTGGGCATTTGCATAAGTCTTTGGCCTTCCTTTGTCGGAATAGGCCCAAACTCCAGGGCAAGTTTGGAAGCAGACCTCAGGCAGGCAGGATGCCTGCCTTACTTTCCGACACGATGGCGCCAGTCGAAATCACTTGAGGACGCGGAGGATTTCATGACACTGGACGCGAGAGGCACAGATGCCAAGAACTCGAAACCGAAACCCCGCCCCGAAATCTCGGGCGAACACACAGCATTCGCCCGCGGCCACCGACCCCCAGAAGCCATGCCGCAGCGCGCTCGCAGAATGGCGCGGGATCGACCTGGTGGATTTGGAGAAGACTCAAGCGCCCAGCGCAAAGCCCATCCACAGCATCATGCCCGAGGTCCTGAAGTCCATGGGACTGGAGCGCCGCCGAACCGAGGCGGAAATCTTGCGCGTTTGGAATCACCTGATCGATCCCACCATCGTGGCTCACGCCCAGCCCACCGGCCTTCGCAAGGGCACCCTCTTCGTCACCGTCGATCACAGCGTCTGGCTGAGCGAAATCGTCCGGTACCGGCGCAAGGAAATTCTGGAACGGCTGCAACACAGCTTCGGCCGCGATTTGATCGCCAAGATTTCGTTCCGTGTGGGGTAGCTTTCTTGGGCGAAAGACAGAGCCCACGAAACACACAAAACACACGAAAGAACGCTGAGTTGAGGTTGGCGAGCTGAACTTCTCCCGTCTGCTTCCTGCGTTCTTCCGTGTGGCTGGTGTGTTTCCTGGGCCATCTCCAATGTTCCAAATCCACAAGGGAAGAGGGCCGAGTCTCTGAGCTTGCCGTCTTGGCCATGGAAGAGTCCGCCACGTTCATCAACCTGCAAAAAAGAAGAGTCCGCCGGGAAGGCGGACTCTTGCGAGAACGGAACCGACTCGTGCCAGGATTACTTGCCGCCCTGGGTCTTGGGCACCGAAACGGTCACCGTCTTGGTGCTGGCGTTGCCGGCGGCATCTTTGGCTTCGACCGTGATGGTGTAAACACGGCCGTTGCCCTTGCCGCCGCGCTCGGCGCGGAGGTTGAGCGTGAGGGGGCCGGTGATTTCGATGTCGCCCGCGGTGTCGCCATCGCCCAGGCCGTTGTCAGGCTCGTTGCTCGTGGCGCTGATGATTTGGAGCGAGGCCACGCCGACGGCATCGGACGCAACCGCGGTCAACGTGATCGGAACCATCTTGTGATTCGGCGGCCACAGCGTCGCGCTCGACGGAGCGAGGCTGGAGATCACAGGCACCGTGGTGTCGCGGACATTGATGAGGATGCTCCCCGAAGCGGTGTTGCCGGCGGCGTCCGTGGCGGACAAGGACACCGACGACAATCCGATCCCGAACGTGCTGCCCGAAGCCGGACTCGCGTTCACAGGCACATTGCCGCTGACTGTGTCGGTCGCAATGGCGACAAACGTGACCACAGCCCCAGTCGGGCTGGTTGCTTCAGCGGTCTTGGTCGCATCCGCGGAAATAACTGGCGGCGTCGTATCACGCACGGTGACCGCGAAGGAAGCGTTCGCGCTGTTGCCGGCAGCATCGGTGGCCGTGAGGCTGACGGTGGTTGTCCCAAGCGGGAAGGTGCTCCCGGAAGCCGGGCTCGCGACGACGCTCACCGGGCCGTCAACGTTGTCGGCGGCCATCGCGGTGAAGTTCACCGCTGCGCCGGCCGCGCTGGTGGCTTCGGCGGTGATGTTCGCCGGGACGGTGATGAGGGCGGCGTGGTGTCCGCCACGGGAGGGGGGGCGCCGTTCGGCCCGTTACGCAGCATCCACGTTCCGGAGCCACCGGTACCGACCACGACATCGAGCGTGCCGGGTCCGCTGCGGGTCAGATCGC
>VHCZ01000077.1 GCA_016871535.1 Verrucomicrobiota bacterium | reverse complement strand
TTGCCTGGGGCTGCGTTGCTCCTCGGTCACAGCCCCACTGGCGGGGGATGCTCGCTCGTCGCGCCTTGCCCCAGGCCAAATTGGGCGCAACGAACGTGAGCGTATTTACGAAACGGACCACTTAGGCGTGCGTCCGGCAGTCTGGCGTGCCAAGCCCTTGCTCCCACGTGGCAGACGAATATTCCCACTCCCTGAGGGAGAGGGCCAGGGTGGGCGGCGCAAAACAACCGGTCGGCTTGAATTGGACCGAATGCCTTTAATGAGGTTGGGACTAAACACCTTGCTCCGAAAAAGTCGGTTCTTATAATGCCGCGATGCTGGACGTAAAACTGATTCGGGAACGGCCTGATTTCGTGCGCGAACGCCTTGCCGCGCGCGGGGCAGGGGACCAAGCCAAAGTCGATGAAATCCTCGCCCTGGACGAAAAACGCCGCAGCCTGTTGAGCGAAGTCGAAATGCTCAAAGCTCAGCGCAATCGCGTCTCGAAAGAAATCGGCGCATTGATGGCGCAAAAGAAGGAGGCCGAGGCCGAGACCAAAAAGGCCGAGACCCGCCAGATCGCAGATAAGATCGCGGAATTGGACCGAGGAGTTGCCGCCGCCGAAGCGGCCCGCGACGACTTGTTGCTGCGCTTGCCGAATGTGCCGCACGAAAGCGCCAAGATTGGCCGAAGCGCCGCGGATAATCCGGTCGTGCGTTCCTGGGGAGAGAAGCCGCAGTTTGATTTCGCTCCCAGGCCGCACCTTGAGATTTGTGAGCGGCTGCGACTCGTCGATTTTGCGCGAGGCGCCAAACTGTCCGGCAGCGGATTTCTGCTCTACACAAACTGGGGAGCGCGGCTGGAGCGAGCGCTGATTCAGTTTCTGCTGGATTTGCACACCAGCGCGCACGGTTACGTGGAGGTTTCTCCGCCGTTCATCGTCAAGAGCGAGTGCATGGTGGGCACCGGGCAATTCCCCAAAGCCGTGGACCAGGCCTACGCCGTGCGCGAAGGCGAAGACGCGAGCACGCTCGGCAAGCTTTACCTTGTTCCCACGGCTGAGACCCCCGTGGCCAACATTCATCGGGAAGAAATCCTTAAGGAGAAAGATTTGCCGATTCATTATTGTGCTTATAGTCCCTGCTTTCGCGCCGAGGCTGGCGCCGCGGGGGTCGGCACGCGTGGCATGATCCGCGTTCATCAATTCGACAAGGTGGAGCTGATCAAGATCGTGAAGCCGGAACATGGTTACGACGAATTGGAGAGAATGACCGGCCACGCGGAAGCCGTTCTGCAGAAACTGGGTTTGCACTATCGAGTCGTGCAGCTCTGCACCGGCGATCTGGGATTCACGAGCGCCAAAACCTACGACATTGAGGTGTGGGCGCCCGGCCAAAAGGACTACCTGGAAGTCTCCAGTTGCTCGAATTGCGAAGACTTTCAGGCTCGCCGAATGAATCTTCGCTACAAGGCTGAGTCGGGAGAAAACCGGCATCCACACATCCTCAATGGGAGCGGCACCGCCTTGGCGAGACTGTTCGTCGCGCTGATCGAGGCCTACCAACAGCCGGACGGCAGCATCGCCATCCCGGAACCTCTCCACAAGTATCTGGGCACTGACCGGCTGAAGGCGAACTGAACTCAGAATTCAGGCCCGCATGTAGCTTCAGCACGGCCGAATAGGCGCACTATTTCATCATAACTAACATTGTGCGAATAAATGGCAGTTGACCAATGTACCTACCTGGGAAAAACCGTAAATGGCCCCGGTCGAACGAATCACCTCGGTTCCAGTTTGACGTCCAGTTCTCCGGCTTGTTCCAGGCGGATGATTTCAGCGGTGTACCCCTGACGGAAAGTCGGATACTTGAACTGATAACTTAGTTCCATCTTCAGCTTCCTGTTGGAGACTTTCTTCTGAGTCAGACCCCGCTTGCGCGCTGCGTTCTCTTCATCGGTCGCGAATGGAGGCATCCATTTGCCCAGCGTCTCGGAAAGCCAGCGGAAGAAATGGATTTGCGCCACGGGCTCATCGTCCACGGCATTGTAGATTTCACCGCGCCGTCCATCTTTCAGGGCCGCCAGAATGATCCCAACCAGGTCGTCGCGGTGAATCATGTTGATGAGGCGCTCTCCTTTGCCCGCAATGCGGGCGTCGTCCTTGAGGTATTGCTGGAACAAATGGCCGCGGCCCGGTCCGTAGATGCCCGCGACGCGAAGAACGACGGCCGGAAAGTTCGGCGACTTTGCCGCGCTCAGAAGCAGTTGCTCGGTTTGGAGCAACAATTTGCCGGTCTCCGTTTGCGGTTCAGTGGGTGAGCTTTCTTTGACGAGCGAGCCATCAGTTTGCCCGTAAACGCTCGTGCTGCTGGTATAGACAAACTTTCTGGGTGGCGCATCGGTCAACCACTCGACGAGGTTGCGTGTGCCGTTGAGATACACTTCGCGATACTCCGAAGGCCCGCCTTTGCTGGAGGACACGAGATTGACGACCCAGTCAAATGGCTTCGGAATCCTGACCCATTGGGAAGCCTTGGTGATATCGGCGATGTAAGGAATGATGCCCGCCGCTTTCATTTCTTCGGTGCCGGTATCGGAACGTCGAATTCCGAACACCGCATGGCCAAGACGAACTAATTCGGCGCCCAGAGGCATTCCGACGTAGCCACAGCCGATAATCAGGACGCGCATGGGAGCCAAGCTAACGGCGGTGTTGCGGGCGCGCGACTCAAAAGAGTTAAAGTTGCGGATCGTGCGTCGCCAGGTAGCTTTGCTCAGATCGAAGATAATTCGAGAGATGACGACGGTTGATCAATCAATGCATCTTCAAGGGCGCACGGCCACGAAAAGCCCGACGCCCTCCCCTGCCCTGCTCCGCCCGGAGCTGCTGGCACCAGCCGGCGACTGGGAATGCGTCCGGGCTGCGGTCGAGAACGGCGCGGACGCGATCTATTTCGGCCTGACAAAGTTCAACGCCCGGATGCGCGCGCAGAACTTCACAGAAGCGGATTTGCCCGAACTCATGGAGTTCCTTCATTGGCGCGGCGTGAATGGTTACGTCACGTTCAACACCTTGATTTTTGCCGACGAATTGCCCGCAGCCGAGCAATACTTGCGCTCGATTATTTCAGCCGGAGTCGATGCGGCCATCGTGCAAGACGTGGGCATTTGCCGATTGATCCGCCGGCTTTCGCCAGATTTTCCGATTCACGCCTCGACCCAGATGACGATCACAAGCGCCGGCGGGGTTGCTTTCGCCCGGGAACTCGGCTGCAACTTGGTGGTGCTCGCGCGCGAATGCTCGATCCCGGAGATTGAGAAGATCGTTGGTGCGTCGGAGCGTCGAGCGTTAGAGCGTGGGGACGATACGGATCTCTCGGCTTCGCGTGCCACGTTGCCGATCGAAGTGTTTGTCCACGGCGCCCTTTGCGTGGCGTACTCAGGGCAATGTCTCACCAGCGAAGCGCTCGGCGGTCGATCGGCCAATCGCGGCGAATGCGCGCAAGCGTGCCGGATGCCGTATGAACTGATCAGCGACGGCAGGAGAGTTCCTCTTGGGGATCGGCGGTATCTGCTGAGTCCTCAGGATTTGGCTGGACTTGAAGTCTTGCCGGACTTGATTCAAGCCGGCGTGGCGTCCCTGAAGATTGAAGGACGGTTGAAGAGTCCGGAATACGTCGCGAACATCACCCGGGTTTATCGGAAAGCGCTGGATCACATTTTTTCAAATCCGGTTCCGTTCACGAAAATTACTCCGCTCGTCCGGGAATCTCGCTACGCCATGGAGATGGCGTTTTCGCGAGGCCTATCCGCGGGCTGGCTCCGCGGGGTCAACAACCAGGAGTTGGTCCACGCCCGATTCGGCAAGAAACGCGGCGTGTATTTGGGCGCTGTCACTCGCGTGGAAGGCGATCGGGTCGCGCTGAAATTGGTAGCGCCGCTCAAGCCGGGAGACGGAATTGTCTTTGACGCCGGAAAGCCCGATGCAAAAGAGGAGGGCGGACGAGTTCACAAAATGGCGCAACAAAGGGAGGAATGCACGATTTCCTTCGGGCGCTCCCAAATCGATTTTCGCCGTGTTCACATTGGCGACAAGGTCTGGAAGACGAGTGATCCGGACCTCGACCATCGGCTCCGGCAGACTTTCTCAGGCGACCAAATCCGGTTTCAGCGGCCGCTCGACTTTGAAATCCACGGATGCGCCGGCTTGTCCATGACGATTCTTTGCCGCGACGACGCGGGCCATGTCGTCCGGGTTTCATCTGTAATGCCTTTGGGCCTGGCAGAAAGGCAGCCGCTCACCACCGAACTGCTGAGACAGCACCTGGGCCGGCTGGGCGGCACGCCGTTCAAGCTTCGCCATTTGGCGAATGACCTGAGCGGGGATCTAATTCTCCCAATCAGCGAGATCAATCGGCTTCGCCGCGAAGCCATAGACGCTTTGAAAATGCTCCGGAGTCGGCCGAAGCGTTGGAAGCTCAACTCGGCGGCCGATGGCTCAACCACCTCTGCGCCCGGCGGGACGTCGCTGGACATTTGCGGCTCGAAGGACTCTGCGCACCATCGCGACTCGCCGGTACAACTGATTGTCCTGGTTCGCAGCCTGGCTCAACTGCAAGCCGCGGTGCGGTGCGACGCCGGGACGCTTTACTGCGAATTTGAGGATCCGAGGAAGTATCGCCAGGCCGTGCAACAGTTTCACGCCTGGCAGGCCCGGTCAATCGACCATTCCATTGCGGAGAGCCAATTGCCGAGAGCCAATCGTCAAGCGGTGGATCCGAATCCGCAGCGGGCGATCTTTGTCGCTCCTCCGCGGATTTTCAAACCGGGCGAAGAATGGATACTGAAGCAAGTGCAGTCGTGCGGTGCGGACGGCTATCTGGCGCGCAATTACGATCACCTGGCGTTCTTCAAAGACAGCCGGTTGGTCGGCGATTTTTCCCTCAACATCGCGAACCGGCTGAGCGCCGAATATTTCATGGCGCGATTTCGTCTCGTACGCCTGACCGCTTCTTACGATTTGAATGTTCGGCAACTGGAGGCGCTGCTTCAATCGGCCCCGCCGGAATGGTTTGAAGTCACCGTTCACCAGCACATGCCGATGTTTCATATGGAGCACTGTGTCTTCTGCGCCTTCCTCTCCCATGGAACCGACTACCGGAATTGCGGCAGGCCGTGCGACAGACATGCCGTCGCGCTCCGCGACCGCGTGGGCGCAGAACACCCGCTGAAGGCCGATGCCGGATGCCGAAACACCGTCTTCAACGGGCTGGCGCAGACCGGCGCCGAGCACGTCACACGCTTGCTCAATCTTGGCGTCCGGCGCTTTCGGTTGGAGTTCTTGAATGAATCTGAAGAACAGGTTGTCCGCACGATTGGCAAGTATCGTCAGCTCCTGCAGGGCGAGATTACGGGTAACGCGCTGTGGCGGGAGTTGAAGCTGCTGAATCAACTGGGAGTGACGCGCGGACCCATGTGAACTCCGAAGCTACAGCAGCCCGCGTTCTTCCAGATCGATTTCTTCGAGGCCGAGGTAATGTCCGAGTTCGTGGAGGTAAGTGGTTCGAACTTCCTCGCGGTAGATGGCCTCATCTCCGTCCGCAAAGTTCCAGATATTCACCAGAAACAGAATAATTTGCGGCGGCAAGTTATCCGACTCTTCCAATCCATCCAGATGCGAGGCGCCCACGAAAAGTCCGAGAGTTTCATCCAGGCGGTCCCTT
Source organism: Verrucomicrobiota bacterium (assembly GCA_016871535.1). Classification (NCBI taxonomy): domain Bacteria; kingdom Pseudomonadati; phylum Verrucomicrobiota; species Verrucomicrobiota bacterium. Next base: position 17,344 of record VHCZ01000077.1, on the reverse strand, counting down.
TTCAGGTCCTCGTCGCTGCGTGAGTCGTAGCTGACGGGCAGCTTCTGGGCTTCGCGCTGGAGTTCATCGGGCAGCGAATGAATCACCGCCTTGACCTCTTCCTCGGCGATGGCAAGCAGCGATTTCAGATCAATCGAACGCGATGATGTTCTTGATGCCGGTCCGGTCGCTGAGGAGCAGGTCTTTGTAAGAATCAATGCGGTTTCGGCTCGTAATCAAAGCGCGCAGGGCATCGGGCCACCGATACAAGAACGTGCCCAGATCGCGGATCGCCGCCTGGAAGGCGGGCCGGTCAGCATTCACGGTTCCCACGAGCACCTGATTTTTCAGCACGACATTCCGCATGATGAGATCGGCGTCCACGTCAATGGCTGGATGCGGCGCGGGGATTCCCGTGAAAATAAAGACCCCGTTTGTGCCGAGAATCGTCAGGACTTCGAAGGCAATCTTCGAGACACCCACCGCTTCATAGACCACGTCGATTGTGCCGACTCGCTGGGCGAATTCCTCCAGCGGGGTCGTGACTGAGGAGATGTATTTCGCGCCAATGCTTTCCAAGAGTTCGGATTTTGGATTCGGCGCGGGCGAGCGCGAGTACACGTAAGTTTCAAATCCATTCACCAGCAGCGCCATCGCGCCGAGAATTCCCACGGGACCCGCGCCCAGGACTACGGCGCGCCGGCCCAGGCCGCGGCCTCCTTCCGCGCCTTCGGGAGCCGCCCAGGGCAAGCGTTGCTGGATTTGCCAGACTTGAGCGAGGCCCTTTTCAGCCACGGTGAGCGGCTCCACCAGCACCGCCACATCGCGCAGTTCGGGCGGCACAAAGGTCAGGAACTGCTCTTCCTCGACGTAATAGTCGGTCATGAAGCCGTGGGTCATCTTGATGCCGCGCTCGGTGAAGTCGCCCGTGAAACAAAAATCCTGGACGCCCTGTTTGCACGGCACGCAGTGGCTGTGAGGGCAAGGCCGCCGGACCGAGGGCACCACGAGATCGCCGGGCTGAAAAACGGAGACGCCCGCGCCCACTTCGACCACCCGGCCGAGCGACTCGTGACCGAGAACCAAGTATTCCGAACCGCTCGGAGGCGAACCATACACGAACGTGCAAATCTCTTTGTCCGTGCCGCAGATTCCGACTTCCAGGGATCGGACCTTCACGTCGTACGCGCCGGTGATCTTGGGCGCCGGATGCTCGACGAGACAGACTTCGCGTTTGGACGGGACCACTCCGACAGCGCGCATGGTTGCTTTGCTCATGGGATTGCTAAAATTACGTTGGCTTCGGAGTCAGAGGTACCCGCGACCCGAAGCGAAGTCGAGCCAAATGGGTTCGCGAATCCGACCGTCGATCCATTCCCGGTCGTGCGCATGGGCATTTTCACTTAGAGCGTGTCCGAAAATTGCGCGGGGTCCTGCGGCGAGGGATTTTGGCTGTGGCCAAGGCGGCGAGGTCCGAGCATCCCCAACGCGGGCTGTAAGGACCGAGCCAACGCAGGCCACGGACAAAAGACCCGCCGCCCGGAGGGTTTTCGCGCCAAAGGCCGCCTGGCTTCGTTGCTCCTCAGTCGAAGATCCAAGGAGGATATTCTCCTTCGTCGCGCCTCGCCATCCGGCCTTTGGCGCGAAAACAGGACCCCGCGGAATTTTCGGACACGCTCTTAGGCGGGCAGCAAGCTTTCCGGGAGAGCGATTAACTCGGACTGACTTCCATCTGGCCGCCATGCCACACGCCCGTCAGCCAGGACACGCACGCTGACGCCCCGAGTCGAGCCGCGGAGCGTTTTCACCGGGTCGGCAATTGACGCCCGACCTCGGCGAAAGTGTTCTCCACCGGATCAATCCCTGTCGCGCGAGGAGCGTGCAAACAACCGCAAGCGCAGCGCATTGCCGATGACCATGAGATCGGACAACCCCATGGCCAGCGCCGAGACGACCGGACTGACAAAGCCGAACACGGCCAGCGGCACCGCGGCCGCGTTGTAGAAGAATGCCCAGAAGAGATTCTGCTTGATCGTGCGCAATGTGGCTCGCGCCAGGCGCAACGCTTCCGGGATCGCGCGCAGATCGGACCGCAGCAGTATAATATCCGCGGCTTCCTTCGCCACGTCACTCGCGCACGTGACGGCGATGCCCAGATCCGCCTGCTCCAGCGCCGGCGCATCGTTGATCCCATCCCCGACGAAGGCGAGGCGCCGTCCGCGTTCCTGAAACTCCCGCACGATGGCGGCTTTCTCAACGGGCCGGACTTCCGCGAAGATGTTTTCTGGCTCGATTCCGACAGATTCGCCAATCGCAGCCGCGGTGAGTTTGTTGTCGCCGGTGATCAAGCCGGCGGTCATCCCCTGCCCTTTCAACTCCGCGACGACCTGCTCCGCATGGGGTTTGAGCTCGTCCACGAGCGCGAAAGTTGCGGCCAAACGATCGTTGCGGCCCAGCCCTAGAATGCTCGCTCCTTGCGCGGACCAGCCCCGGGCGAATTCCGCGGCCGGAAGAATCTCAACGCCCACGTCCTCCAGCCAGCGCAACGCACCGAGCCGCCACGTCGCGTCCGACACGGCAGCGGACGATGCCTTCAAGCTTCCTTCAACTCCACAGCCACGGCGCTCCTGCCAGACATCGACGGGAATGATCGCCTCCGCGAGCCTGGCCACGGCGGCGCTGAGCGGGTGTTGTGAAGGCCGGGCTAAAGACGCGGCGATCTGCTTCGCGTTCAGGAGATGGGGCAAGTCCATCGCGAATTCTTTCACGGCGGCAACCGTCACTTTGCCTTGGGTCAGCGTGCCGGTCTTGTCGAAGAGAATGACGTTGAGATGACCCGCTTTTTCCAGCGCCAGCCCGTCACGAATGAGGATGCCCCGTTCCGACGCCGCGTTCGCGCCAGCCATGATCGCGACTGGCGTGGCCAATCCCATCGCGCACGGGCACGCGATGATCAGCACCGCCGCGGCGTGGTAGATCGCGGAGGCCAGCGGACTTTGCGGGTGATGGCCGGCCCAAAGGAATTGGCCGAGCCATTGGCTTGCGGCCAGGGCTGATTCGGAGGCGAACCCCCACCAAAGTCCGGTCCCCATCGCGATCAAGATCACAATGGGAACGAAAATGCTGCTCACGCGGTCGCCCAGCTTTTGAATGTTTGCCCGACTGTTCTGGGCGCGCCGCACGACCTCGATAATGTGCGCAAGAGCGGTTGTTTCCCCGGTCTCGGTGACGCGCGCCTGCAACAAGCCGCTCGCGTTGAGGGTGCCCGCATAGACCTTCCCTCCCCTGCCCTTCTCGACCGGCAACGACTCGCCCGTCAACATGGATTCGTCCACCGAGGAAGCGCCTTCCAGGATTTCGCCGTCGATCGGGATTCGGTCGCCCGGCTTGATGAGCACGGTGTCGCCGACATGAAGTTGGGCGACGGGAACTTCGCTTTCGGCTCCGGTCTCCGAAAGATGCCGCGCCGTCGGTGGGGCCAGGCTCAACAACGCCCTTAACGAACTTTCGGCGCGCGCGCTGACCAGGGTCTCGATCCAATGTCCCGCGCTGATGAGTGTGATAATCGAGGCCGACTCCATGAAGAACAGATGGCCGGGCACGCCCGACAGCAAGCCCCACGCGCTGTAGGCGAACGCCGTGGTCGAGCCCAGCGCTACGAGCGTGTCCATATTCGAGTTGCCCACCTTGAGTTGACTCCAGGCACCGCGATAGAATCGGGCGCCGCACACCAACTGGACGGGAGTCACAAGCGCAAAGGCCACCCACTGGTACGCTCGTTCCGGGCCCAGTCCGAGAATCCATTCCGCAATCATCAGCGGCACGGTGGCGATCGCTCCGACGACCACGTTGAATTGCCAGCCGCGGAACGGCGACCAGGTGTCGTGAATCTCCGCGCGTTCGGAAGAAGCCGGCAGCGCGGCGCCGTAGCCCGCGCTTTTGACCGCGTCGATCAACTTGTGGGCGTCGCTGGATTCGACGTCTGTCCAGATGACGCGAGCGCGTCCCGCGGTGAGATTCACCTCCGCGCTTCGCACTCCCGAAACGCGCTCCAGCGCTGCGCCGACGGCCCGAGCGCACGCGCTGCACGTCATGCCACGCACCTGAAGTTCGGTCGAAGACGAGCGAGGTTTCGTTGAGACCACCGGTTTGTCTGCCGTGCTTTCCATCATGAAACCCATCCGCATTAACGTCCGGGTATGTGTTGAGCGCGCCTTCCGCCGTAGCGCAGAGTTGCACTCTGCCGTATCGCCGATCTGCAATCGGCGGCGCTTCGGCGAGTTCCAGAGATCGGGAACTTGTCGAGCTTCGGCGGAATGCAATTCCGCGATTCGGCAGATTACAAATCTGCGCTACGCTAAACAGATACAACGTGCAGAGAAACCTGTGCCGAGTCAAATTCGCATTGACCCTGGTCGCTTGCTTTTGTACTTTTTGCCGGTCTAGTTCCAATAACCAAGAAACTACCTATGAATACAATTGTCCCTCTCATCAGTTCTGGCGTGGCCGGTCCCCTGGGTGTTTTGCACCTGCCTCGTCTGTGGCTCAAGTTGTTGCTGGAGTCCAGCGGCAAACTCGCGCCCGGTTATCCTGGCGCCGGCAAAGGCTACGATCAAATGGTGATCGATGGGCTTGGACTGAATCGCGATGCAGTGATCAACGTCATCAAGACCAGCAAACCCACCTATCCGCAATTCGAGGCGTGGATCAAAAATCAACCCGGGGTCAAACTCGACAAAGGCTCGATCGAGAAACTCAACGCGGCGATCCGCGGCTACGATCACGACGACGCCACGCGCAAGGGCATCCTTTCCGCCAACGGCCTGCCCGATGACGCCAGCGCATTCAAGGACGCCATCAATTTGAACAATCTGGATGACTGGAAGGAATTCCACGACGCGGTCCTGAAATAAGCGACGGCTTGATTCAACATCTGATACAATCTCGCAATCGCCGCAGGCCCGCATTCGCGAGCAACACCTGCGGCGATTTTGTTTTCCTTCTCGAACATCCGCTTCCGTTGCGCTCACCAACTCTTGTGAACCGGTAGGGCGAGCCTGTCCCCAGCGAGCCGAGTCGGACGTGGTCTAGGCACGTCGAACGGCTCGCCGGGACGGACTCGCCCTACCTGGTTCATGGCGCGAGAGCATGGCAATCAGACCAAGGACGCTTTCCCATGAACGCGTTGTCCGTCATCATTCCGACATTGAACGAGGCGAGTGAATTGCCGGAAACGTTCCGGCACGTGCGAAGTGTTCGGGAGGTTGCGGACATCATCGTGGTCGACGGAGGCAGCATCGACGGCACAGCGGCTGTCGCGGAAGCATTGGGGGGCCGCATTCTCACCGCCGTTCCAAGCCGCGGAGGGCAACTGCGCAAGGGCGCCGCGCAGGCGACGAGCGACGTCATCGTGCTGTTGCACGCCGACACCTGGCTGCCGGAGGACGCGGGACGGGCGATTGACACCTGCCTTGCCGATTCCAATGTGGTCGGAGGCGGATTTCGGAAAACATTTCGTGAACATCATTTCTTAAGCCTCGGCGCGCGCTGGCGAAGCGCCCTGCTCTTCCGTCTGGGCGGGCCTCTGCTGGGAGACCAGGCAATATTCGTTCGACGCGATATCCTGGAGCGCATCGGAGGCGTCCCTGACATGCCGTTAATGGAGGAATTTGTTCTCTGCCGGAAACTGCGCGCCGCCGGGCGTCTGAAGCTGGCGCGCGCGACCGTCACCACGTCGATGAGGCGCTTTCAGAAGCTGGGGATTGCGCGAACTTATCTCCGCATGGGCCGCATCATGCTGAAGTATTCGCTCGGCGCTGATCCGCGTGAGTTGGTCCGGATTTACGAATCCAGATGATCGCAGGTTCGCGTTGATTTTGATCGCTGGTCACGGTGCTCGATCCGATGGGAGAGGGTCGGGGTGAGGGGAAAGGAAGCGGAACCTTCACCACGATCCTGGCAATCTCAAGATGCCCCCATGCGTGCGGCCGAGTCTAACTCTGGGCGTGACAACGGAGACCGGACCAGGAAACTTCCGCGCGATGGTTCCCGCGTTCTTGTCCACGGTTTTCTTCTCCCTGTCCGCGGTGTCGGCCAATCGTCTGGCCAAGATGCTCGGCGGGCTGGAGGCAAACTTTCTGCGAATCACGCTGGCGGTTCTCTTCCTGGCCGCCTGGGCGCACGGCTTCGGGCAAGGCCTCTCCGGTGAAGCCTTGCCCATGTTCCTGCTGAGCGGATGCGTCGGTTTCGGAATCGGCGACACGGCGCTATACCAGGCTTTGCCTCGCCTGGGTTCGCGACTTTCTGTCCTGCTGGTCCACTGTTTCGCGGCGCCGTTTGCGGCGGTCACGGAATGGTTGTGGTTGGGAACCACGCTTACGCCCGCGCAAATCTGCTGGAGCCTAGTAATCCTGGGCGGCGTTTCGATGGCCCTGGCGCCTGGCACGCATTTGAACGCAACGCGTCGGGCTCTGCTGATCGGGACTCTCTACGGTGTTCTCGCCGCCTTTGGCCAGGGCTTCGGCGCTGTGCTGAGCCGCAAAGCTTATCTGATTGCAAAAGCGGCGGGAGAGCCCATCGACGGCCTGACGGCGGCTTACCAACGTATTCTCGCGGGCTGGTTCATTGCGACGGTGTTCTTGTTCCTCGTGAAACATGCCTCAAAGTTCAGGTTCGCCAGCGACTTGACCGGAGAATTGGGCGGCTCACTGCGGATTTGGAAGCAATGGCGCTTGGCGTGGCCGTGGATTGTCATCAACGCCTTGAGCGGCCCAACACTCGGCGTGGGCTGCTACCAGTGGGCGTTGCTGACAACGCCGACGGGCATCGTGCTGCCGATCGTCGCCATTGCTCCTCTGGTCGTGATTCCGTTTGCTCGGTTTGTGGAAGGCGAGCAACCCAGCGTGCGATCGCTGTTGGGAGGAGGGATCGCAGTAGCGGGCGCCGTGGGTTTGGCTTTGGTGCGGTAGATGGACGGGATTGGATTTCAACAGGAGCAAACAGAGATAACGGAGAGGTGGACTCCAAACGTTGCACGGCCGCGCTTACACCGCCGTCGTCAGATTCCGGCGTTGCCTATTGCGGTTTGTTTGCGGCGGCGATCTTAAGCGAGAAGGGCTGCTCTACTTTCAAATCCTGGTTATTGAGCTTGAGCGAAGCCTGGAGCGTGCAACGGTGCTGGCCCGGCTTCGCGTCCGCGGCGGTCTCGATGACCAGTTTCCCTTCCGTCTTGTCCTTCTCAATGGTCGCGGCGGTGGCTTTAAGGCCGGTCAATTCTTTAGGCAGGGCGAAACTGAGGTTCACCGGATCGCTGAAGCCGTAAAGGCGCGTTATCTTCACCTGGATTTCGGTCTTCGCTCCCGGCGTCAAATTCGTGGCGTCGGATTCCAGGGACAACGTGATGGGCGCGGGCGTGACCTTAACCTGGATTGGCACGGAGAGCGCAGTCAGGTTGAGATCTTTCGGCTGCGCTTTGTCCACCATTTGCTTGGCTTCCTGGGCGTGTTTCGCGGCCAGTTCTTTCCTTGTTTGCGCCTCCTTCGCCTTGGCGGAGGCTTCCTGGAACGCCCGTTCCGCCGTGGCCTTCGCCTCCGCCAGGTTTTTCGCGCGCGCAGATGCCTCCGAGGCTTCCTTCTCGGCCGCGGCCTTGGCCGAGGCCAGGTCTTCGTTGGAAGTGGTTTTCTCCGCGGCGGTCTTCGCGGAAGCCAGCCTTTCGCCCGCGGTTCTGGCGTGAGCCGCAGCTTCGTCAGCAGCCTTCTTCGCCGCCGTGAACGCTTCATCCGCTTTCTTTGCGGCGGCAGCAAGATCAGATTCTTCCTTCTCGCCTTGCTTGACCGCATCCTCGACCGCTTTCAACGCGGTTTCGGCGGCCTTAACTTCATCGGGCGTCAGCCTCCGATACTTTCCTTTGGTCTGCGCTTGCAAGAAAATCGTGTGCGTGCCGACGGGAATCTTCAGTTGCGTCAGATCAAGCGTCAGCATCGTTTCGTTCGTTTTGCCAGCGACGTCGATTTCTTTCATGGGATCGACGGGAGGAATCCCGGCAGGCTTCAGCTTGACGACGTCGTTAAAATCGCCGCGGCGGAGCACTTTGATCGGGATTTGCAGTTTGCCCGCCAGGGAAGTTTCCCAAAGCTTGTCTTCGACGCCGACCGAGATGGGGGCCGCCTCCTTATCGCTCACGGCAAGCATGAGGCCGCCTTCGATGCGCGATTGCACCGGTTCATTGTTGTAGTCGGGAATAGTCCAGATAATGGAACCTCCGCGGGCCTGACGGACGACTTCATTTGTCCCAATTCGGGCTCTGCCGAGAACCTTGACCGTTCCCACCCAGGCGGCAGCTTTCTCCTCGGCCGTCACCAGGACCGTGGCCGAGGTTTTGCCCGCCTCGATATGTGTGTCGCTGTAATGCACGCCGGTCGGAAGCCCTTCGAGAGCAAGCTGCACGTCGCCATTGAAGCCGTGCCGGCGATAGGCAAGGACTTTGATCGCGATGGTCTCGCCTTTTCTCAGGAACGGCGTCCAGGGCAAAGCTTCCTTGTTGTCCCGATTGATCGGCGGGGGCGGTTGCGGGAGCGCGACGAGCCGGAAGTCCGGCGACTCCTTGCGGAGAACGAGGCGATACACCAGGCGCGGGTCGTCCTCGGCGTAATTGAACAGGTCGCGAATTTGAAGGCGGTACGCGCCATCTTCCTTGATCTCCAGTCGGCCTTCCAGATCGCGCGTCGCGGTGTTGAATTCGGGCCCGCCAATATTCGTGGCGAGATCGGACAATTCCTGGACATCGGAGACCTGATCTTCGCCCTTGGCGTTCTTCGAAACGCGCTGAACGACCACAAAGGGATCCGTGGCGAATCCGAGCCGATGCGAGAAGACCTCGATCCAAAACACTTCGCCTTTCTTGGCCTCGAAGGTGATCCAATCGCGGTCGTTTCTCGGATGGAATTGCCCAACGTATTCGCAAGGCACGGTCACGTTCTGAGCCGCCTCCGGTTTATCGGCTACAGCCTGCTCCAGGATTACAGGCGCCACCGCATAACTGATCGGCACCGGATTGGAGACCCCTTGCGGCGCGCCGAGGCGGTATCCGAAGCTATCGACCGGTGCATCGGACGGTTTCGCCACGAAGTCGAACGAAGCGACTTCGTTACCGGCCGGATTCGCGGGGAGTTCGATCTCGACGCTCAGTTTGTCCAGAATCTTCCCGTGGAGTTTGAACTCGGACGGGGTTCCGCCGGGGAGGTTTCTCCCGTAAAGCGTGAATTGACCTTTCTCGCCCGGTCTGCCGCAAGGCGGAAAGACAAATTCCAGGTGCGGTCCGGTGCCAACACTGAGCCGGTAGAAATAATCCTCGCCGCCGCGGTAGAGGAAATCATGAACCTTCAGGACAAGCTTGCCGTCGGCCAGCGCCGTGTGATCGAGGACGCCGCCGCGCCGATTGCGGTCCAGTTCGTGACCCTCGGTGTCCTGGAGAATCAACACCGGAGCCATGCGCGAATCGATGGCCTTCGCCAGGCACTCGACGATGATCCTTTGACCCTTCTTTACGGGGAATTGGAAGTAATCGATGGCGTTCGCATTCGCGTGGCCATTCACGACTGTGTCCAGAGCGAGTTCTGACGCCGAAGAGGCGGACTGATTGTTCGAGGGCTCGTTCGACTCAGGCCGGTCACTCACGACGAACAGCCGCGGATTGGAAATGCCGAACCGGCAAACGATTCGGGCTTCGTAGATGCCGGGCGGCACATTGGATGCGATCGTGAGAAGAAACTTGTTGGGATCGGCGCGCAGGCCACCTTCGCCGGTTTTCGGCTTCGCCTCGATTCCCTTTTGCGAGAAGTGAATCTGGGCCGCGTCATCGAGATCAACCCCGGAAACGCTGACTTCCAAGCTGGAACCCGCTGTCCCACCGGGCGGAAAAACCGCAGACAGCCTGGCGACCGGGAGTTGGGCTTGCGACCCGTGAGTGACGATCAGCAAGAACAGAAACAGGTTCTTTTTCATCACAAGCGAGTTCAAAACAGTTCTTCAATCGGGCTGCCGGAAGGGAGCACCGGGTGCGGGCGGCCCGAATGATCGGCATATTGAGCGGTCGTGTCGATTCCCAGATGGCGATAGATGGTCGCGAGAACGTCCTGGGGTGTCTTGGGGTCAGAGGCCGGTTCGGCGCCCTTTACGTCTGAGGATCCGATGACTCGACCGCCTTGAATTCCGCCGCCGGCCACAGCCGCGCTGAACACGTTCGGCCAGTGATCGCGGCCCGCGCCGGCATTCACTTTTGGCGTTCGCCCGAATTCACCCCAGGCGACGACCATCGTGGAATCGAGCAAGCCGCGTTGATCGAGATCGTCAATGAGGGCGCTATAGGCGCGATCCCATCGCGGCAGGAAGCCATTCCGCATCGTATCGAAGCCCTGCACGTGAGTGTCCCACCAACGAACGTCCACGGTTACCAACCGCACGCCCGCTTCGACCAGCCGTCGAGCGAGCAGAAAACGCTGGCTCCACGCCGGCACCCCGCATCGATCCGGAGTTGGCGCCTTGAACTCGGGAATAAATCCGTAGCGCTCGCGCACTGCGCGAGGTTCCGCGTCGAGGTCGAACGCTTCGCGCGCCGCCTGGCCGGAGAGCATTTCCCAGGCGCGCTGCTCGAATTCGTCCATCGCTTCCATCTGGCGGCTGCGATCGGCTTCGCGCCGCAATAAGTCGAGTCCATTGAGCAGAGCGCGTCTTCCGCTCAGACGCTGCAGGGAGATGCCGACGGGGAAACCCAGGTTCGGCACTTTGAAGGCACCCTCTCTGGCCGGATCGGCAATCGTTTCGAATGGGCTGCAGCGCGAACCCAGGTAGGAGGCGCCCGTTCCCGGCACCATCTTCGGAATCATCACATAGGCCGGGAGGCGAGGATTCTTGTCGCCGAGTTGTTTCGCCACAATGGCGCCGCAACTGGGCATGATGTTACCCGGTCCTTCAGCCGGGACCTCCGGCGCTGCAGGATAGCCCGTGAAGCAAATCTGATCGGCGGACGAATGCCCGGCGTCCACGTGATGGAGGCTGCGGATGATGGACCATTTGCGCATGAGACGCGCGCTCATCGGAAGCAGATCGCAAATCTGAATTCCGGGGACACTCGTCGGGATGGCTCCAAACTCTCCGCGATACTCGAGAGGCGCCTCCGGTTTCGGATCCCAGGTTTCGTGCTGGCTCGGCCCTCCCCGCATCCAGAGAATGATCACGGAATTCTCCCGTGAGATCGTTCGTCCGGCAGCGGCCGCCTTTGCATCAAGCCGGAGGAGATCTGAGAGACCAAGTCCCGCCAGGCCGAGCACGCCTGTTTTAAGAAAGCTGCGCCGCTCGATGGACAGGAGGCGGCGAAATTCCGGACAGCCGATTCGGTTGGCGTGGGCGTCGGCGCGCTTCATTCAATCAAGATTCAGTGGTTGAAGAGAAACTCCTTGGTATTGATGAGCGCCCAGATGATGTCTTCGAAAGCCTCTCGCCGTTTGTCCGCTTTCTTCTCGAGGTAGCCCTTGGCCAGTTTCAACTCCTTTTCTTCCGGCACCCGCGCGTAGGCCCAATAGTAAAGCTCACGGATGTTCGCGTCGTCCGGCTGTTTGTTGGCGGCCAGCAACGCCGCGCGGCCTTTGTCGTTCGCGAGTTTCTCCTGAATGTCCTTCGCGTTGAGAAGGTGCAAGCTCTGAGCGAGGCTGGCGTCTTGAGAGCGTTCGCACTCGCACGAGCTCGACATCTCGGGGCGGCCAAACACCGTGAGAAAGTAGGAACTGGCGTTGAAGCTATTGTCCGGCAGTTGAATCGCGCGGATACCGGCCGGCAAACCGTCGAAGCGATTCTCCGACTTCGTCATCTGATTGACCGCGTCCAGCAACACCTCGGCGGTGAGCCGTTTCGGGTAGTAACGCGAGAAATTCTGTTTATCGACTTTATTGTGGTCGTTCGGCGCCGAACTGAGTTGATAGACTTTCGAGCGGCAAATAGTGCGCACGAGATCTTTCAGATCGAATCCACTCTCGATGAAATGCTTCGCCAGCGCATCCAACAACTCCGGATTTGTGGCCGGGTTGGTTTCCCGGATGTCGTCCTCCGGCTCCACCAACGCTCGACCGAAGAAATGCTTCCAGTAGCGATTGACCAGTGAGCGGGCAAAGTAAGGATTGTTCTTGCTCCCCATCCAATCGGCGAGCGCCTGGCGCGGATCTTCGTCGGGCGCCAACTCCAGCGGGTTCGTGCCCAAACCGGCCGGCATGACCGATTGCTTGGTTTTCTTGTTCGTGGCCTCAGGCTTGCCGCGTTTGTGGAAAATAATCTCCTCGCCCGGCCGCGTGCCGGCCTTCCGGCCCACCTGGCTGAAAAACGCCGCAAAACTGTAGTAGTCCTGCTGGCTCCAGCGCTCGAACGGATGGTGATGGCATTGCGCGCATTGCAGCCGCGTGCCGAGGAACAATTGAGCCGTGTCTTCAAGCTGAAGCGTCATGTCTTTGACCTGGCGATACCAGGCCACGGCCGGGTTTTCTCCAATTTCCCCCGACGCGGCGACCACTTCCCGCACGAATTGGTCGTAGGGCTTGTTGGAAAGCAAACTGTCGCGAATCCAGGCATGGAAAGCGTAAGTCCCCCGGACATGTGTCGGCGCGCCGCGCTTGTTCCGAAGCAATGCGCTCCACTTGTTGGCGAAGTAATCCGCGTAATCCGAACTGTCCACAAGCGTGTCGATCCACCGGTCACGTTTGTCGGCGCTCTTATCTTCCAGGAATCGCCTCGCTTCGTCCGGTGTCGGGAGCCTCCCGGCAATGTCGATCGCGGCGCGGCGCAGGAACGTCGCGTCATCGCAGTTTTCCGCGGGCGGCATGCCGATGGTTTTGAGTTTCTTGAAAACCCATTCATCGACGAAATTTCTCGGCGCGGGCAAACTGGCGACGGGCGCGCCCAGCGGGATCGTGGCTCGAAACACGGCGACTTTGGCCTGATACCGAACCATCACGGCTACGTCGCCGGGCTGGTTGAACAACTGGACCTTTCCGGATTCCTCGGCGCGGGCCATGTCCTTGTCGTTCGGCTCGTAGAGCGCGCTGCGAGTGACATCTTCTTTGGTGCCGTCCGTGTAATGCGCCAGCACGACGATCTGTTGTTCGCCACCGAAGGACATCGTGCGCTCCTTGGGAAAGACTTCGATGCGGGCGACGGTCGGGTCGGTGGGCTTGCCGTAGGGCATGCCTTGTTTGATCCAGCGCACGACGAGGCTGTAATCATCGGAATCTGGCTCCAGGCGTTTGCCCCCGCCGTGTGGCAGAGCGCCGATTGCCTTGAGAAGCAACAGGCTATTTTCAGGCGCGGACGGGAACAATCTCCGGCCGCGGGCCTCTTTGACCAGGTGCTCGTAGTCTTCCGCGGGTTCAAAACCCAACAGCGAAAGTCTGAAACCATTTTGGCCGCTCGCTTTGCCGTGGCACCCGCCGGCGTTGCAGCCGGCTTTCGTGAAGATCGGGACGATCTGGTTGGGGAAGTTGACAGGCGTGACCGCAGCAAAGTCATCCACTTTGACTGAAAGCGTGGCCATTGCCCCATCGGGACTTCGAGCCGTGATCTTGGCTGCGCCATCACTGCTCGGACTGACGACACCGCTTTTGTCGACTCGGACCACGCCTTCGGGCGCGACGGAGTAAGTCACCTGGTGCGTATAATCCCGCAGGCCACCCGTTTCCAACGTCGCCGTCACCAGCAACTGCTGCCGGGCGTCACCGCCTTTCAACAGGAGTCTTTCCGCAGGCTGCGGGCCGGCCTCGCTCGCGAAATGGATCTGGAGACCGGAAATCTTCGCTTCAGCTTTGGCGGCCTGGACTTCGGTTGCCCGCGGACCGGACGCGCCGAGTTTGGCCAGAGCAAGCACCGCGAGGGCGATCCAGAGGCGGAAGGGAAATCTTGTCATGGTCTCGATGATATTGGGGTTTAGATCAGTTCGTGGATCGGCTGAAACCCATCCACCAGATAACGAGGTCGGCCGGACAAATCGGTGATGGTGGTCTTGTTAGCGTCGATCCCCAGGTTATGATAGAGCGTCGCAAAGACTTCCTGAAAATCCACCGGCCGTTCGCTGGCTTCGCCGCCGAGCCGGTCCGTGGCGCCAATGGCCTGGCCCATCTTCATCCCGCCACCTGCCAGCACCGCGCACGAGACTTTCGGCCAGTGATCGCGGCCGGCGTCTTTATTGATCGTCGGCGTGCGGCCAAATTCTCCCCAGACCACGACGGAAACGTCTTTGTCCAATCCGCGCTCGTGCAAGTCCTGAATGAGCGCCGTGACGCCGCGATCGAGCAACGGCAAATCCGCCTTGGCATGTTTGTGGTTGTTCCCGTGGTAATCCCAGAATCCAAAAGCGACCGTGACGACACGCGCTCCAGCTTCAACCAACCGCCGCGCGACCAGGAATTGTTCCGTGAGCATGGGCGCGGCGTCGCCGTGCGGTTTGGGATCGCCTTTCCCGTACCGTTCGATGATGCGTTTGTCTTCCTTCTGAAAATCCAGAGCAGCGAGGAGTTTGCTGGAAGTGAGCACGCCAAGAGCCTGCTGATTGAACGCGTCCAATCCCTCCATCAAACCGCTCGAATCCACTTCGCGCCGAAATTGGTCGAAGCTGGAGAGAAGCGTACGCCGGTCCGCGAGGCGTTCGAGCGTCACGCCGTTCAGAATCATGTCCGACTTCCCTTCGCCGCCGGGTTTGAATGAACTGTTCTGTGCGCCCAGGAAACCGGGATTCGCGGCGTTGTAAGGTCGGTGCTGCATCTTCGGTTCGAGACCGACAAACGGAGGAAGAGCGAGATCCGTCGGGCCTTGCAGCTTCGAAATGATCGCGCCAAACGACGGCCAGCCTCCCGGCGGCTGATCGCGCGACAGCCGTCCAGTCATGCACTGGAAATCGCTGTGCTCATCGCGCGCGCCGACGACCGACCGGAGGATCGCCAGCTTGTCCATCATTCCCGCCATGTGCGGGAGATGCTCGCAAATCCGGATGCCGGGGACTTTCGTCGGGATCGGTTTGAATTCTCCACGAATCTCCAGAGGCGCATCCAGTTTGAGATCGAACATGTCCTGGTGCGGCGGGCCGCCCGGAAGATAAATCATGATGACGGCTTTGTGAGAGCGCCGGACCCCTGCCCTAGATTCGACTTCGAGGAGTTGGGGCAACGCCAGTCCGCCGAGTCCGAGCGCGCCGATCTTGAGAAAATTCCTCCGGGAAATGCCGTCGCAGAATCGCGCTTTGGGACCGTAGATCGTCAGCATGCGTCAGATCAGTTCGCGCATCGGCTGATAACCGTTGTCCACCAGGTACTGCGGACGCCCGGCCAGGTCGGGAACGGTCATTTTGTTCACATCGATTCCGAGATTGTGATACAGCGTGGCAAACACTTCGCCGAATTGCACGGGGCGTTCGACCGCTTCGCCCCCGAGCCGGTCCGTCGCTCCAATGACCTGCCCAGCCTTGATCCCACCGCCAGCCAGCATCGCGCAAGAAACTCGCGGCCAATGATCGCGCCCGGCGTCCTTGTTGATCACAGGCGTCCGGCCAAATTCACCCCACATCACGACCGAGACGTCCTTCTCCAGCCCGCGTTGGTGCAGGTCCTCGATGAGAGCGCTGACACCTTGATCGAGCAAAGGCAAGTCCTGGCGCAGCGCGCCGAAGTTATCGCCGTGATGATCCCACCGGCTGAAGGCGAGTGTGACACAACGCGCTCCGGCTTCCACCAATCGCCGCGCAATCAGGAAATGCTCCATGAGTTTCGGCCCGCCATCGTCCCGGTTCTTGGGATCGCCCTTGCCGTACCAATCGCGGATTTTCTGGTCTTCCTTCCCGACGTCGAGCGCGTCGAGCAGTTTGCTGGAGGTCAGCACGCCGAACGCTTGTTGGTTGAACGCGTCCAGTCCCTCCATCAAACCCTGGGCGTCCACTTGACGGCGAAATTGATCGAAACTGACAAGCAAGGATTTCCGGTCGGACAGGCGGTCCAACGTCACGCCGTTCAGCACCATGTCGCCTTGAGCCGATCCTTTGTTCGGTGTGAAGGGCGCATGGGCCACACCGAGAAATCCCGGCGTGCCATTGTCCGACCACGGCACATGTCCCATCTTCGGCGACAACCCGACATAAGGCGGGACGGCGCTATTGACCGGGCCTCCAAGTTTCGAAAGGACTGAACCCAGAGCGGGCCAGCCGCCGGGCGGTTGGCCGCGCATGTGACGGCCCGTCAAACATTGGAACGCGTAATGGTTATCTTCCGCGCCAACCATGGACCGAATGAGCACGAGTTTGTCCATGAGCGCAGCGAGCTTTGGCAGATGTTCGCAAATCTGGATTCCGGGGACTTTGGTTTTGATCGGCTTGAATTCACCCCGAATCTCCGCTGGCGCATCCATTCTCAAGTCGAACATATCCTGGTGCGAGGGACCTCCCGGAAGGAAGATCATGATGATCGCTTTGTGGGATCGCCCGACCTTGACCACCGCTTCGGCTTGCAGAAGCTGGGCCATGCTCAGGCCGCCCAGGCCGAGCGCGCCGATTCTCAGGAAATTTCGTCGCGAGATTCCGTCACAGAAACGGGATCGGTTACCGTAGATTGTCAGCATAGGCATTAGTCGTATCGGATGCGGCAGGCGCCTTCGCGGAACTTTACCAAATGTTCTTTTGGCAGAATCTCTTGTCAAGCATGGAAATCAGATTTTTCAGCTTTTGACAAAGCGCCCGCTTGTGATGGAATGTTCCGCATGAATCCGCTCTTCCGTTTCCTCATCCTGGCCGCTGTCTCCTTCAGCGTGACGTCTTTGGCTCAAAACGCTCCGGGGGGTCGGCCTGCAATGCAGGCGCAATCAGGAAAGAAAGGCGCGGAAGCCATCGCAAGTCCAGCCACGAAAACCCAATCCAAACCTCAGGAACCGCGTGTCTTTTATGGCGGCCTGCTCGTGGATCTGTCCAACGGCAGCAAAAACGCCAAGCCGACCGACGTTCGCTATCCGGCAAGACCCAAGCCCGTGCGCGACAACACCTACACCGACCCGCAAACCGGCGCCATCAAAGGCTTCGTGATCTTCGCGATCAAGTTCTGAACTTGACCTGAGAACGAACCCGCCATCCCTGAATCCTTACTGATCAGACCTCAGAAGTACGCCAAGGATACCGTTCACACGGGCGAGAAGGCGAAAAGCTATTCCCAGAACCACCGGGCTAGTCCTAAAACAAGCGTACTGCGCTACGTGTTGAGTGGCTGGTAAAAAATTTTGGGAAATTTGCGCATCAATTCTCGCGCTTCGGTGCTCCGAGCCCGCGCCGTGGCTCCAGTTTGCCCCATACGCGACG